>CADCFA010000048.1 GCA_902800595.1 uncultured Prevotellaceae bacterium
ATTCTCCAGATGAGGCTCTCCCCCATGATTCAGTCGCCCCACTTCAAGTTCATAAGTCTCCAAAAGCCCACGCTTCACCAAAGCGTTCAGCGTCTGCAATGAGGCATGACTTGAGTTCAACAGTTCATCACGGGTAATCTCCACAGGAGTCTCACTAAAGGAGGCACCATCCAACGTGTCCCAATGCGACAATGCCAGATAATGCGTGAAAGCCTCCAGTTGCTTACCAGCCCGTTGTAGCATATTCAGCGCCACATGGAGTGCCTGAACGTTGCGGAAATTGGGTGTCAGACGGATATAGAGTTCTGTTTTGGGGCGATAGCCGTCTTCTGCCTTCAATCCTGAAGGGAGCGCAGCCTTATAGATTTCTCCTATCGGAGACATGTAATAGTCAGAAATCCAACGCCAAAGATTCAGTTGACTATCAAGCAAGATGGGAGAATCATCCAGCTGTTGAAGGATATCTTTCACGACATATCCTGAGGGTTTCCGATCATGCACTTCAGCCACCACACCGACATAGGTCTTATTTCTACCAAAGGGCACAAGCACACGATGCCCCACCTGTAGCCGATCAGCAAACGAAGCGGGAACGGCATAGGTGAATAATCCGTCGAGCGGAAGCGGCATTATGACATCCACATATTTCACGAGAGCAAAGGTAAATAAAAAAAAGCAGACGACCAATAAAAGCCATCTGCTTTTTCATATTTTTATCATTGAGATACTTAGAAATAGTATGCGACAGCAATCTGCCAGGCGTTCATCTTACCATTCTCCTTGAAATTGGTATTCAAAATGTCTAATTCACCTGTCTTACCAAGACCGAAGTTATAGTTGGCAGATATCTGCAGATGAGAGAGCAGCATCACGCCAAGACCAACATTGGCACTGATGTTTGAACTCTTGAAGGTCCACTCACTAGTTGTTGTCTTGATCGACTTGTCGCCAACATTAAATCCGAACTGTGGACCAGCGAAGAAATAGATGCTGGCTGTGCTTCCGAGACCAATGCCATAACGGAGGTTGACAGGAATCTGAATAGACTGCTGCTTGATTTTTTCATTTCCAACCTCAGCAGAACGCTGATCATAAAGCGCAGAAGCGTCGAAACCGAGACCAACGATAGGAAGTGTAAACTTCACAGTCGGACCAATAAAGAAACCAGCCTGATTAGACTTGTCAGCCACGCTGGAATCAAATCTCATGTTTGTCAGGTTCAGGCCACCCTTAAGACCAAACTTCACCTCAGCCTTTGCAGGAACTGCTGTCATCAGGGCAGCGAAAAGTACTACTACAGTTAAAAACTTTTTCATTTTACAAATCTCTTTATACGTTAAAATCGGTGCAAAGGTACGAAAAAAGTCGGATAACGTAACGCTTTACCCGACTTTTAACACATTAATGGCGCTGGCGACGAACTGTGACACGAGCCGAACTGTGGGCTGGCGAGGTTGTATTTCCTTTCGATCCCTTGCCAGCCTTAGTGCGGCGCGAACTGTTCTTACTGGACTTCACCTTTCCTTTGCTGGTAATCTCCAGTTTGGCAATACTGTCAAGAGAATCTTTCTTGGCTGGATCGCCAAAGATATTCTTACGGAAATCTTCCAGTTCCTTTTCAATACGTTTCTGCTCTGCTGTCATCGCAGCCTCGTCAGGACAATACTGCGCTAAGGTCTTACCCTGGGCGTTATTGGTCTTGTAGATCTGTCCGCGATACATGTTGAGTGTGAAGAAATCGTCCATCGACATGGTTGCCGCATTGTTCAGACTACTTGCCATCACTGTCTGTCGGTTCAGGAAAGGTTCCAGATCGCTGTACTTCACCCAGAACAGCGGATACTGTGTGGCTTCTCCGCCAAAATCGTCCTCACGCAGCATCACGGGGCAGAGGGCGAGCACCTTGATATGGAAAGAGGAATTGGCCTGATTGTAGTAGGCACTCTCCTTCAGGAAGAATTTCTTGACTTCCGATGAAGGGATATCGCTATTGTCAACCTTCAGCTTGCCATCCTTTTCCTCATAGAAGACATGATAGTTGTCGAGAATCGTTTTCATATCCACCTTCGCCTCATCGGTAAAGACATCACTACCATCCGTAGGATACTCATAGACAGGAATATAGCCATTCTGAGCCAGTTTGAAGATATAGGTAAACAGGTTCAGCTGCTTGCCTTGTGGTTCTACGGGATAGTAAAGACCGGCATTGGCATCATTAGTCAAATCGAGTTCACGATAGATATCACGACGCCAAACGACCTCCTCTGGCATCTCCACAGCAGTAGGGAACGAAATCTGGGCACGCACAGACATCGCAGACGACGGATTCTTCCGCTGCTGCTGTTCACTCTGCTGTACGCGGCGCTGCTTAGGCTGGGCACAAGTATTTAAAGGTAAAAAGGTAAAAAGGTAAAAAAATATAGAACCTTTTACCATTACCTCTACCCACTGATTCATATTACGATGTTTCATATATTTACTTTTTACTCTTTTACTATTTTACCTTTTCACCCTTTTACCCTTACTTTACAATGACTTCCATCGGGTTCTGAAGGGTACGCGTCAATCCATCAGGACCAACCACCGTTACACGAGAGATATAGAACCGACGGTTACGGGCCAGTTTTCGGAACGTCTCTTTCTGTCGCATAGAGAAAGAGGCACCATCAGATGCCATCGGAACGGCATTACCCATATTATCGAAGAAGACGGTTTCGAAATTCTGTACACTGAAAGCAATGTCAAGGATGCCGTCGTCGATAGCAGCTCCAATGCTATTGGCAGCCACCAGTTGCGACTTAGACAGACCACCACCCTTATAGCGTGTGGGGTTACCATGCTCATCTTTCATTGAGATGTATGGTGTTGGGTCAGGCAGCTTGCGCACTCTGAAGGTGTATTGACCCATTTGTTGTGGATGGCCTGTATTTGTAGAAACGACAGTAATCGTAGCATCCTGTCCGATCTTCGAAGGACGGGCAACATATTTGCCTGGTCCTACAGATTGCAGGGTTCCGTTTGTCATCGAGGCTTGTATCTTATTCGACGGGACACCAGGCACACTCACACTGATGGGATTATTGTAACCTGCATAAAGCATATTCATCAGGTCTGCCGATACCGTTGCACTCGGATCCACAACTGTGTATTTCTGACTAAAGCTACGACGGATAAGATCACCGCTGCCATTTACGGTTTCCATATAACCATCTAATGTGAAGTCGCCTGTACGATTACAGGTGGTCTCATAGAGTCCATTATTCAGGGTTACCTTCTGATTTCCTATAAAGATATCAGGCACCTGTGTAGTATCCACTGCCGCCATGACAATACGAGCCGAGAAGCGGTCACCTCTGACAATGGTCTGAGAATTAGGAATAACAAAAGCCGAAAGGGCATTCACGCGGATATCTTTCATATCAATATTTCCTACCAAGGTATGAAGGACCTCACGCTCTGCATAACGAACATCGCTTTGCAGTTTCGACAATAAGGTAACGGCAGCTGCAGCAGGCATATCCTCAAACATAAACTCCTGCCAGTTCTTACCCATAGCCTGTGCTTTAGGAGGAACTGCGGTTGACAGGTTGGCATTAATGATCTGCTGTTTGCTCATATCTGAGGTCATCCCCACAATACGATCCCTGAACGACTTGATGGCATCGTGCAATGCTTTGCCCTGTCCACGCCCTGGCGCTAACATCACCTGATTGGCAGCCTCAAGATCTTCTTTATTCTGGAAGTCTTCCATACGAGCGTCTTTGCCATCAGCCTCACGAACAATGGCTAGCTTCAGATCTTCTGCGAAATTATAGAGAGAATCACTGATACGTCTTACCTCTTGTGCCTTATCATACCAAGGCTTCACCTTGACAGGGTTTAGCCTCATCTGCATCTCCAAGTTATCATAGACAAGATTGTTCTCCTTGATGGAGCCCTTGGTGGTACGATTCAGACTGTCCTCCACGATAGAGAAGCCGTTGAGCACCTCTGAAGAGACGTTCAGCGCAAGCATTGCCATCAAGACGACATACATCAGATTGATCATCTTCTGGCGAGGGGAGACGGGTCTTTTCTTGATTGCCATATCCTATACGTTCATCTTAGCAGTCATTGCCTCAATCATACGGGCATAGATCTTATTGAGATCGGCAATTTGGGCTGCCATCTTACGTGTCTGTTCGTTAATATCGTCAATTGTTCCGATCTGTGAGCTGGCACTCTTAAGCTGCAACTCATAGACCTTACAGATGCCTGTCAAAGTACGGTTCAGATTCTCCATCTCCTCTGAGTCATGGGCGAGCTTGTCTGTCTGTTCGGATACGCGGGAGAGCATCTCTGTGAGGCGTTTCAGCTCTTCGACATAGTTGGCTGTCGCCTCTTCGAGTTCCGGTGTCATCTGTGGCAGAGCAGAAGGGGCAGAATAGCTGCCTTCTGATACTGAAATGACAGAAGAAGATACGGCTGCAATAGCTTTGCTATCCACAACGGGAGCGCTACCACCTGTCGACGAGCCTTTTTGTTCGCCGACATCAGGATGGAGATCCAGGTTCATGCCATCAGCCGTCTTGTCAAACGGACGATCAAAGGCTGAGAGAAAGAACACGAACACCTCTGTGCCCATTCCCAAGAAAAGGAAGAAGTTGGCACCTGGCAGGTGAGTCAACTTGAAAAGTGTACCTAAGATCACGATAGACGCTCCCCAGCTATAGGCATAGTTCAGGAAGGTCTGACCTGGCACACTATCCATCCACTTCTGCAAGCGGTAGATGACATTGATTTTACTATATGTCGTCATATCTTATACCTTTTTGATTATTTCTTCTTTTTACCTTTCAGCTTAATTTTATCGCTGGTAGTGTTTGCCAGACTCCGAACACAGCGGAAGCCAATATAGGAACGAGGCTGGTTCTGATACTCTGAAGAACGCCAGGCCGAACGGATATACGACTCAGGATCTTTCCACGAGCCGCCTCTCACGCTCTTTTTCTTCAAACGATAGGGATCCTCCAGAGCGGCATTATACTTCAATTGGGGATTGATGTCGTTCATGGCCTCTACACCGGCTTCGGTATAGATGGTAGAAGTCCATTCTGCCACGTTTCCAGCCATATCATAGAGTCCATTACTATTGGCAGCATAGATACCAACCTTACTTGTAATCAGGTTACCGTCCTTGGTATAGTTGCCATCATCGGGTTTGAAATTGGCATAGAAGCATCCCTTACCACTAGCGACATCCTCGTTGTCCCATGGGAACTCATTCTGATCTTTACCACGAGCCGCAAACTCCCACTCTGCTTCTGTCGGCAGACGATAACGCTGCACATAGCGAGCTGCAGGACCAAGTCCCTTTAGCAGATACTCTGTACGCCAGGCACAGAAAGCATTGGCCTGTTCCCAAGTGACTCCCACAACAGGATAGTCGTTATAGGCAGCATTCGAGAAGTAATAACGCATATAAGTCTCGTTGTCGGCATTGGGGAAATCGTTCACCCAACAGGTGGTATCAGGAAAGACATTCACGATATAGGTATTCAGGAAGTCCCAAGGTCCCGTGAGCTGACGATTAATGGTCTCACGCACGATACGGCCTTCATCGTCAATATAGGCTGTATCTTTTGATATCCACACTTGTTCATTTGGATTCACAGTGACATCTGTATTCAGATTGCGCTCTTGTGGATTGACGCGATTACGTCGCAGAGCTGCGGTGGTATAGTCGTAGATCTCGTAACGGTAGTTCAACTGACGATAATCCAACATACGATCACCTGTCACCGGATTTGTGACATACATGCCATCGATAATCTCCTGTTCGTCCTCATTCGGGCGACGAGGCAGGGGTTTCTTCCAATTGATAAAGCTACCAATCTCTTCACCGTCTTTATCTGTCTTTACCTTCTTGTAAGTCTCATCAATCTCCGACAAGCGTTCACGTAGAATGGAGTCACGTACATAGTTTACGAACTGACGGTACATCGAGTTGGTAACCTCCGTCTCATCCATCCAGAATCCCTCAACAGAGATATCGCGCAGAGGTGTCTTCTTTCCCCAAAGCGTATCCTGCTTCTCAATACCCATCTTCAGGTGACCTCGTTTCACAAGAGTCATACCATAAGGCGTTGGTTCTGAGAAGGTACGGCCACTCGTACCCGTCACCTCTCCACCACCAGAGGAGGCTATCTTACTGCCCAAACAACTCGATAATAAAAGTAAAAAGGTAAAAAGGTAAAAAGGTAAAAGACCTTTTACCATCATACCTATTTGCTTCTTACCATTTACATTTTGTTCCATATGCTATTCTTACTTTTTACTCTTTTACTTTCTTACCCTTTTACTTTTTTACCTTTTTACCCTTTTACAGAATCCTCACACTCTTATGAAGACTGCGTCCCTTCTTCTGCAGGTCGATATCCATCTGGTAACCCACGAACAGTTCATGACTTCCATTACCAACACTCATGGCTGAGGTGTATATCTCATAACTGTAACCTAATCGAACGCCTTTGATGACGCCACCCAGTTGTACGGTTACCGAGGTTGCAGGACTATAGGTGAGACCTGCATAGAAGAGCCGCTTCTCATGCGAATACTGCAAGCGTCCGGAGATGTCTCCACGCCAGGCGACCCCATCGGTACGTCCGAGAACGGAGGTGTGTATCGATAAAAACGGATTCCTTAGCTGAATATTGTATCCACCTGTTAAATAATAGGTAGCAGAAATGTCAAGTTGGTTCTTCTCACCCAGATCCATATGAGGTGATGTGATATGTAAGACAGAGAAGCCAGCATACCAGTTATGACGCTGATAATAAAGTCCCAGTCCCAGATCGAGAGCAGAACCATCAGCTGTGGATTTGTTGAATACAGGATCATCGTCAATCACCTCAGCCTTGGAACCATCGAACTTCTCATTAAGCATTGCGACTTGAACGCCTACGCTCAATCTGCCTCCTAATAATTTTGGCTGGTAAGCATATTGAAGTCCAAAGCGCTTATGGGTAAAGAGACCTATTGCATCGTTCATAAACTGAAGACCTACGCCGTGATATGATTTCAAAGCATAAAAAGGCATATCCGCTGCTACATACATCGTCTTCGGGTTATTTTCAAACCCTGCCATCTGGAGAGCATAAGCGCCTGTTATGTTCAATTTCGACTCCTTACCGACAGCAGCAGGATTAAATGACGGCTCCATCGCCCAATAATGAGCGAAAGAGACATCATACTGAGCCCTGACTACCAAAGAGGCAAAACAAAGTATGAAAAGGATAAAAACATTCAATTTCACATCTAAATAACGTATTCCAATAACGTTTATTGTAATTTTTAGACCATTTTACTTGCAATATTCAACCTTTTTCCGTATATTTGCAACCAAATATTACATCATAAGCCATAAAACAATTCTCTTATGAGGCAACAAAATACTAAACGGGCAGCAAGAGGAGGATACTATATTGTTGTATGGATACTGACTTTCTTCCTATGGCTGACATCTGCGCCTGCCAAGGCCGAGAAGTTCGTGTTTACAACAGCATGGACAGCACAGGCTCAGTTTGCCGGCTATTATATCGCCAAGGAAAAAGGATTCTACAAACAGGCTGGACTTGATGTCGTCATACAGCACCCGTCACTCACCAGTTCTGCCTTCCATCGTTTACAGACAGCGCAGACCAATGCAATTATGATGTCGATGATGTCTGCCATCGATTTTATCTCCCAAGGCATCCCCTTAGTGAACATCTTCCAGGACTCGATGAACAGCAGCAACATCCTGATAACGCGATGGGACACAGATCCAATGAAACTCAAAGGGAAGAAGGTAGCCATCTTCAATTCCGACCCCAGTTATATGGCTATGATTATGAATCATCGGGAGAAGATGAACTTTGAATGGGTACGTTTCACAAGCAACATCAACCTGTTTCTCTCTGGGGCTATAGATGCGATGATGGCTGTCAGCTATAATGAGTATTACATGCTTCAGCAGGCTGGTTTCAAGATGGCAGAAGAAAGCATCTACAGGTTTAGTGAACGTGGTTATAACATACAAGAGAATGGCATCTATGTCATGCGCGACTTCTATCTATCTCATCGTGATGAATGCCAACGCTTCGCTGCGGCTACAAGAAAAGGCTGGGAATGGGTAGCAGCACATCCTGACGAGGCTTTGGAAATAGTTATGAAGTATGTGCGCAGATTCAATTCGCCCACCAATTTCGTCATGCAAAAGATGATGCTCAAGGAGACACTCCGTTTGCAGATTGACCGTGACTCTAAACGACGTGAGTTCCGTGTCAGACCCGACATGGTGGAAAGAGCCTCTCAAATGTTGCTTGAAAGTGGAATGATAAAACGAGGTGTAACCTATAAAGAACTGACTGGACAATGAAGAAGTTTATCACCGCCTTACGCAGCTCTCTCTCTGCACGCCTCAGTCTCGAAGTCGTACTCTTTGTGGCTTTTATCTTTGTGGGAGCATTCACCATCATGTTCACAGAGACACGGGATGTGATCAAGCAAGAGGCTTGGGGTAAAGCCACACAGACACTTGACGGAACAGTAACACACATCAACAACACCTTGCAACGTGTAGAAGTGGCTTCCGACAATATGCTACGCGTCATAGAGCAGAACCTCGACAAGCCCGACAGCATGTTTTCATTCAGTAGACAAGTACTTGTAAACAATACCGAACTAACGGGCTGTAGCATCTCCTTCGACCCGTTTTATTACAAAGAGAAAGGCCGTTACTTCTCTGCTTTCTCATATAATGATGGAGACAGCATCCAGACGGAGCAGGAGGGTACTGACAATTACCAGTACCACTGCATGGACTGGTATCTGATACCAAAGCTTCTTGATCGTCCCTACTGGATCGAGCCCTTCATGGAGAATGCCACAGAGGGCATAGTCGTGAAGGATATCTTTTCTTCCTACAGCCGCCCCATCCACGATGCCAAAGGGAACAGTGTCGGAACCTTTTCTGTTGATATTCGCCTGAGCTGGTTCACCAAGACGATTGCCGAAGCAAAGCCCTACCCTCACTCTTTCTGCGTCATGCTCGGAAAGGGAGGTAGCTATCTCGTACACCCAGACACGACAAAACTGTTCTACGAAACAATCTTTACCCGTACACTTGACAAGCCTGACTCGATGAAAACAGCACTTGGCACAGCGATGCTGGCAGGTGAAAGCGGACAAAAGGTCTTAGAATATGACGGGGAAACTTGTTACGTTTTCTACAGACCATTCAAGAATACGGGCTGGAGCGTTGCAATTGTCATTCCTGAAGATGATATCTTTGCACCATATCAACGTCTCAAAAGTACTACGCTATGGATTTCCTCCGCAGGACTATTACTACTGCTTTTCTTCTCGTTGTTCACTATCCGCAACGGACTAAAGCCACTTCAACAATTAGCAGAAACCACCCGTCATATAGCTCAAGGAAATTTCTCCGTTACTGTGGCCAAAAGCCAGCGTATCGATGAAATTGGTCAGTTGCAGCGCAGTTTCACTAAGATGCAGCAATCGCTTGACAATTATGTCAATGAGTTACGCAGTGAAACAAATACCCTTGAGAATCGCAATAAAGAGCTACAGGAAGCCTATGAGCATACCAAGGAAGAAGAACGGATGAAAACCGCAGTCCTCCACAAGATGCCAGACAAGATGGCCATCCCTGTGGCAGAGATCTCTAAAGCCGCCAATCAGGTGTGCGACCAACTACTCAACGAGAAAGCCCCAGACATTAGGGAGGTCACAGAGAATATGCAGGATCATGCCAATCAGATAACCATTCTTCTCGACGAGATGATCAGGGCTGCCCAGGAGGAGTCACAAGTACCAGACACCAACAAGACTAAAGAAGGAAAGGAACTTAACGTATGAGTAAACTCGCCAAACAGATAAAAGGCTCATTGTCGCTGAAACTGAGTTTAAGCATATTAGCCTTTACAGTAGTCATCTTTATGGTTGCTTGGGGGATCCTTTTCCACCACACCAGACAGTCAATCAGACAGACAGCCATCGAACAGATCACACAGATTCTCAATAACACAGCTTTAAACATCACCAACCTGATGGGACAAGTTGAGGTGGCAATTGAAAATTCCGACTGGCTCGTCATGCATAATCTTGAGCCTGACTCCATTATGTCACTTTCCCGTCAGATACTGGAACTAAACCCAGATATCAATGGTTGCAGTATCTCTTTTGAGCCAAATTTCTTTCCAGAAGAAGGAAAATACTTCTCTGTGTATTCAGCAAATGAGGAAGGACATATTGAGACAGAACAAGAAGGGAAAGAGGATTACGACTACTTCAACATGGCCTGGTATCAAGAACCCATTCGCCAAGGCAAAGCCTGCTGGGTGGACCCCTTCCACGATTTTACCCCCGGCACTTCTTACGATATGATGATTACCTCTTACGGCAAACCGATTTACGATTCTCACGGACGTACCATTGGTGTCATCTCCGCAGATCTCTCTCAACGCAGGTTATCACAGATTCTATCGCAGGAGCGTCTCTATTCTGATGCATACTTAATTATGACTGGTGAAAGCGGGCAGATCATTGCTGCAGGTAGTGATATGGCTAGCATTGATGACCTGAAACGTACAGACTGCCTGGTGGTTAGTATGCCACTGCCCAGCACTCACTGGAAGATTTCCTATATTTGTCCCCACAAAGACATTTTCAAGAGTTACTACCAGCTGGTTTACATCATCGTATCACTCATCCTCTTCGGATTGATGATGATGCTGGCACTTAGCTACTTCGTTGTGAACCGCTCTGTGTCCCCCATTAAGGTTCTTGCCAATCAGGCACACAGGATTGCTGCAGGACAGTTTGACGGAAATTTCTATCATTCAAAGCGCATCGACGAGACGGGGCAGTTGCAGAATAGTTTTGTAAGCATGCAGGAGTCTATCGCCAACTATGTCAATGACTTGAAACGCGTAAAAAGAGAAACAGAGCAACGGATTCAGGAACTGATTGTGGCCAAGAGCAAGGCTGAGGAAGCAGATCGCAAGAAAGCTGCATTCATCCAGGACTTGTCACATCAGATTCGTACACCACTAAATATCATTGGAGGGTTTAGCCAAGTCTTGAGCGACCAACATGAGGCGATGGATAAAACAGAACTGGAAGTTATCACCCATGACATTATCCAAAACAGCCATACCGTCACCAATATCATTGACAATTGGATGAAGACATTGGCTCTGGAGGGTATCGACAAGGTAGAATGCCACGATGACATCAACTGCAACGAGATTTGCAAGATGGCTGCAGAATCAATCACCCTCCGCAACCCCAAGGCCGTCACTCTCAGAATAGAGAACAATATACCTGACAGTCTGCATATCATCTCTGATAAGGAGTGCCTGTTGAAAGTGTTGTCAGAGCTGTTACACAATGCTAATAAATTCACACAAGAAGGAGTTATCAGCATCAGCTGTGTACAGACAGACGATCAGTCTGTCAGCTTCATCGTCAGCGACACTGGTCCCGGCATTGCAGAGGAGCTGCACGAGCACGTGTTCACCCAGTTCACCAAGCTTGATGATTTCAACGAAGGGCTTGGCATGGGCCTCACCCTATGCAAGAAAATAGCGGGGCTCCTTGGTGGTCATATCACATTGGATGCAGCATATACCAAGGGAGCCCGCTTTGTACTGACATTACCTGTCAGCCTGGAGAAAACTTAAAGTGGATAATCTTCAAATGCATAAAGGACGGTAGAGAGATAGCGCTCACCCGTATCAGGCAGCAACGCTACAATCTTCTTACCTTTGTTCTCAGGACGCTTAGCCACCTGGATGGCAGCGTAGAGGGCTGCACCAGCAGAGATACCTACCAACAAACCTTCTGACTGGGCAATCTCACGACCTGTACGGATAGCGTCGTCGTTCTCCACGTCGAACACCTCGTCGATTACGTCCCCATCATAGGTCTTGGGAATGAAACCTGCACCGATACCCTGAATCTTATGAGGACCACTGGGCTGTCCGTTCAGGACGGCACTCGACTTCGGCTCTACGGCGATGATCTTCACATTGGGGTTCTGTTCCTTCAGATACTTTCCTGTTCCAGAGATAGTACCGCCAGTACCTACACCCCCTACGAAGATATCCACCTTTCCATCGGTATCACGCCAGATCTCAGGACCTGTGGTAGCATAGTGCTTTAGAGGGTTGGCTGCATTCTCAAACTGCTGCAGGATGACAGCACCAGGAATAGAGTTGCGCAACTCCTCGGCAGCGCGGATGGCGCCTGGCATGCCGTCTTTACCTGAGGTGAGGCGCACCTCGGCGCCATAGGCTTTCACAAGGTTTCTGCGCTCAATACTCATGGTTTCAGGCATGGTAAGGATAAGATGGTAGCCCTTGACGGCTGATACCAGTGCCAGTCCTACGCCCGTATTTCCGCTGGTGGGTTCGATGATGGTGGCACCAGGCTTCAAGACACCCTTAGCCTCAGCGTCCTCTATCATGGCGAGGGCAATACGGTCCTTTACGCTACCGCCGGGGTTGAAAAACTCTACTTTAGCAATAACTGGGGTCTCGAGACCCTTTGCCTGTGAATAC
>CADCFA010000049.1 GCA_902800595.1 uncultured Prevotellaceae bacterium
AGGCAACGAGGCTATTGCCCACGCTGCTATTCGTTGCGGATGCGACGGCTATTTCGGCTATCCTATTACTCCGCAGAGTGAAGTGATTGAGACGCTGGCAGAACTGAAGCCTTGGGAGACTACCGGTATGCAGGTGGTTCAGGCTGAGAGTGAGCTGGCTTCTATTTACATGGTATATGGCGCCGCTGGTGCAGGTAAGCGTGCTATGACGTCATCGTCATCGCCTGGTGTTGCACTGATGCAGGAGGGTATCACCTATATGGCTGGTGCCGAGGTGCCTGGTGTGTTTGTGAATGTTCAGCGTGGCGGTCCTGGTCTGGGAACAATCCAGCCTTCACAGGGTGACTATTTCCAGGCTACCCGCGGTGGTGGTAATGGTGACTATAAGGTGATCGTGCTGGCTCCCTCTTCGGTACAGGAGATGGCAGACTTCGTGGATCTCGCCTTCGAGCTCGCCTTCAAGTATCGCAACCCCGCTATGATTCTGAGCGACGGTGTGATTGGTCAGATGATGGAGAAAGTGGTGCTGCCTCCGTTCAAGCCCCGTCGTACAGATGAGGAGGTGATTAAGCAGTGCCCCTGGGCTTCTACAGGAAAGCCTAAGAACCGTGAGCGCGTGGTGATTACCTCATTGGAGCTGAAACCTGAGATTATGGAGCAGCGCAATCTGGCTCTGCAGGCGAAATATCGTAAGATTGAAGAGAATGAGGTTCGCTTCGAGCAGCAGCAGATGGATGACGCTGAGTATGCTATCGTAGCCTTCGGTAGTGCTGCCCGTCTGTCGGAGAAAGCGATCGAGGTGGCTCGTGAACAGGGTATTAAGGTCGGTCTGTTCCGTCCTATCACCCTTTTCCCGTTCCCCACAAAGCAGATTGCTGAGCTGGCAAAGACAAAGAAGGGTATCCTGGTGGTAGAGATCAATGCTGGACAGATGGTTCAGGATGTTCGCCTGGCTGTGAACGGTGCTGTGCCCGTGGAGCAGTTCGGTCGTCTGGGTGGTATCGTGCCAGAGCCCGAGGAGATTGTTGATGCACTAAAAGACAAAGTAACAAAGTAATATTAAAGACAAAGTAACAGAATAACAAAAAGACACAGTAATAAAATACATGTTAATATGTTACTATGTCTCAAAAAATACTCTGTCTTAAAAAGAATAGAACAATGGATAGAAATCAAATAGTTCAACCAGAGAACATCGTCTGCAAGAAGCCGACGCTGATGAACGACAACAATATGCACTACTGCCCGGGCTGCTCGCACGGTGTGGTGCATAAGCTCATTGCTGAAGTCATCGAAGAGATGGGTATGGAAGACAAGGCCGTAGGTGTATCACCTGTAGGCTGTGCCGTCTTCGCGTACAATTATATAGATATAGACTGGCAGGAGGCTGCCCATGGTCGTGCCCCCGCACTGGCTACTGGTATCAAGCGCTGCTGGCCTGACCGACTGGTGTTCACCTATCAGGGTGATGGTGACTTGGCTTGTATCGGTACCTGTGAGACCATTCATGCCCTGAACCGTGGTGAGAACATCGTGATCATCTTCGTCAACAATGCCATCTATGGTATGACGGGTGGTCAGATGGCACCTACCACACTGATTGGTCAGAAGACTTCTACTTGTCCTTACGGACGTGATCCTGAGATTCATGGCTATCCGCTGAAGATGGCTGATATCGCCGCTCAGCTGGAAGGTACCTGCTACGTAACGCGTCAGAGCGTGGAGAGCGTTGCTTCTATCAACAAGGCAAAGAAGGCGCTGCGCAAGGCTTTCGAGGCTTCTATGGCTGGCAAGGGTTCTTCGCTGGTAGAGTTTGTGTCAACCTGTAACAGTGGTTGGAAACTGACTCCTGCCAAGGCTAACGAATGGATGAAGGAGAATATGTTCCCCTTCTATCCCAAAGGTGACCTCAAGGATACGACGAATCTTTAATGCAAAAATGTAAGAATGTAAAAATGTAAAAATGAAATAATGAAAAAGGAGATAATTATTTCAGGTTTCGGAGGTCAGGGCGTGCTCTCGATGGGTAAGATTCTGGCCTATAGTGGACTTATGGAGGACAAAGAGGTGACCTGGATGCCTGCCTATGGTCCTGAGCAGCGTGGTGGTACTGCCAACGTGACTGTGATTGTCAGCGACGAGCGTATCTCATCGCCTATCCTTAGTAAGTATGACATCGCCGTGGTGCTCAACCAGCCTTCACTCGAGAAGTTCGAGCCCAAGATCAAGCCCGGTGGTATCCTCATCTACGATGGTTTCGGTATCATCAACAAGCCTACCCGTAAGGACATCACCGTCTATGAGATCAATGCTATGGACAAGGCGGCAGAGATGAAAAACGGTAAGGTGTTTAATATGATTGTACTGGGTGGTCTGCTGAAGGTGGCTCCCGTGGTGAGCGACAAGGGTGTGGAGAAGGCACTCTTCAAGACACTGCCTGAGCGTCATCACGGACTGATTCCCCTGAATATGGAAGCCCTGAAAGAAGGTGCCAAGATTATTGAGGAAGTGAAGTAATAAGGATTACTCTATAAACGATAAATCCCCGCCAATCGGCGGGGATTTATCGTTTATATAACCTTGATCGTTGTGGTGGCACTGAGATGACGCGTCTGGTCAGTGACTTTCAGTGTCAGTGTGCCTGGTGTTTTGGCACTGCGGACCACTACGACTAACTGACCATTGAAAAGCTTCATCGTGGGAGCCTTGAACGACTCCAGACTGGTGGCATCGCCATTGCAGACGGCCTCGAATGAGCCAGCACCATTGACCTCGAATGTCAGTTGGTCATCAGCTTGTGGAATCAGGGTGCCATCGGCATCCGTCAGCGAGACGGTGATAAAGGCAAGATCGTCGCCATCGGCTTTGAAGGTCTCATTGGCTGTCCATGTGTCAAACTTCAGGGCAGCGGGCTTTCCTGCTGTCTTTACGGTCTGCTCTCCAGCTTTGTTGCCTTGGGCATCATAAACCACCACCTTGATTTCTCCCGGCTCGTATTTCACATCGTTCCAGCGCAGACGATAACGGTCCAAGCGCTCTGCAGGATTCTTTGTGATTCTGCCTTGGCTCTTGCCGTTTACAAAGAGTTCACCTGTGGGATAATCGGTATAACAGAATACTGGTGTTATCTTTCCGATGCGGTTTCCATCGTCTTTCTTTGAGACTCCCCAACTCCAGTGGGGCAGGAGATGGATGGTGTGTGCCTCCTTATTCCAACGGCTCCGATACAGATAGTAACGGTCCTTTGGCAGTCCTGCCAGATCGCAGATGCCGAAATAGCTGGAGCGTGAGGGCCAGTATTCGTCATAGGGCGAAGGCTCTCCCAGATAGTCATAGCCTGTCCACACAAACTCGCCGATCACCCAGTCCTTGTCATCCTGCCACACCCAGTCGTCATCGGGCAGGTTGCTCCAAGGCGAATATTCCAGATCGTAGCTTGAGCACTGCCCATCAGCCTTCTCCAGTGCATGAGGATCATAACCAGGTGCCCATGAGGCAAAACGGGAATTGTCATCTGGCACTACAGGGAATTTATAGATGCCACGTGAACTGACGGTTGAGGCTGTCTCTGATCCCAGCAGGAATCCCTGCGGCAGTTGCTTGATATTGTTTTCATACTTATGTACGCGATAGTTGAAACCTGGCACATCCATGAGTTTGGCTACGCCACTCTCAATAGAAGCCTCGGCGTGGTCGAGTCCCTGTGTGACATAGCGGGTGGAGTCAAGACGATGACAGGCTTGTTGCAGTTGTTCTGAGAGCTTCTTACCTTCGGCCCTGCCCTGTTCAGGAATCTCATTGCCGATGCTCCACATGATGATGCTGGGGTGGTTGCGGTTAGCCAGGATGAGATTCTGGATGTCGAGATACCACCAGTCATCGAAGAGACGGGCATAACCGTTTTTGCATTTGGGATATTTCCACATGTCGAAACTCTCTGCCATCACCATCATACCAAGCGAGTCGCAGATGTCCATCTGCATCTGTGAGGGCATATTATGCGAGGTACGGATGGCGTCGCACCCCATCTCCTTCATCATCTTGATCTGACGGATGAGGGCGGATTTGTTAATGGCAGCTCCCAACGGACCGAGGTCGTGATGCAGACAGACGCCTTTTATCTTCCGTGTAACACCATTCAGCTGGAATCCACCTTCCTTGGAAATCTTGATGGTACGGATACCGAACTTCTGACTGATCTGATCCTTCAGTTGTCCGTTCTTTGTGTATTTGATGACAGCATTATATAAATAAGGTGTCTCTGGTGACCAGAGGTGAGGATTCTCGACATTAAAAGTCAGGAACACAGCACCGCCATCACTCAGTTCGGAATCATGCTGTCGGCCTACAATCCGTCCGTCGGCATCATGCAGTTCCACTTCGATGTCTTGTCCGTCTCCCAGATCACTCCCGATCCCTGCCATCATATCGATGGTGGCTATGTTGCCATCAATGGAAGTGGTACGGATATAGGTGCTCCAGGGGTTAAGATAATCATCGCCAGTGGTGATGAGTTTTACAGGGCGGTAGATGCCGGCACCAGGATACCAACGAGAACTCTCATCGAGGTTCTTGAGATGCACTTCAAGCAGGTTGTCGCCAGTCTTCATCATGCCGGAGATATCAACACGGAAGGTGTTATAGCCGTAAGCCCATTCCCCAGCGAGTTCTCCATTCAGATAGACCTTGGGTTCAGCCATCGCCCCGTCGAAAAGCAGTTCGGCATGGGTGCAACCCTCCGGGATGGTAATGGTGCGCTTGTAATAGCCTTCACCAATCCAGGGTAAGGCACCAGAACGCCCACTTTTCTCGGTGGCTTCCGTCTCACCGTTTTGTTCGATAGCCACATTTTGCAGATCCCACTTCTTATCGAAGGGGCCGGCAATCGCCCAATCGTGAGGCACGCGCACCGTTTGCCACGTCTGCTGATCTCGGGAGAAGCGCCAGTCATCAGTGAGAATCGTCTCCTGACGAGGCTGCGCCAGGACTGACAGACTTACTGTCAGGAACAGTGTTAGTAGATTTTCTTTCATTTCAGATTGCAATTAGTTGTCATTATTTGGATGCAAAAATACGAAAAAATCCCGAAAATGTTGGCTAATTGGCAGAATTAATGTATTTTTGCACCTAATTTACACGAAATAAATACTTTATGATATGAAGGAACCATATAAACATCAGTTAAGAAGTGCCGTTTGTACCGAAGGTAGAAGGATGGCTGGTGCCCGTGCCCTTTGGGTGGCTACGGGTATGAAGCATGAGCAGTTTGGCAAACCCATTATTGCCATTGTCAACTCATTCACGCAGTTTGTACCAGGTCACACCCATCTGCATGAGATCGGACAGATTGTGCGGGAAGAGATCGAGAAGATGGGCTGCTACGCTGCAGAGTTTAATACGATTGCCATCGACGATGGTATCGCCATGGGGCATGATGGTATGCTCTATTCGCTCCCTTCACGTGACATCATTGCCGACTCTGTAGAGTATATGGTCAATGCCCACAAGGCTGATGCGATGATCTGCATCTCCAACTGTGATAAGGTTACCCCAGGTATGCTGATGGCTTCGATGCGTCTGAACATCCCTACGGTGTTCTGTAGTGGTGGTCCGATGGAGGCTGGCCGTTGGCGTGGTGAGAATGCCGACCTGATCACAGCGATGGTGAAAGGTGCTGATCCTTCTGTCACAGACGAGGAGATGAAAGAGATTGAAGAATGTGCCTGTCCTGGCTGCGGCTCATGTTCCGGTATGTTTACTGCCAACTCGATGAACTCGCTCACAGAGGCTATCGGTCTCTCTCTGCCTGGTAACGGCACCATCCTTGCTACGCACACCAATCGTGTGGAGCTTTTCAAGGCAGCTGCCCGTCAGGTGGTGAAGAATGCCTTCGCCTATTATAAGGATGGTGACGAAAGTGTACTGCCCCGGAACATTGCCACTCGCAAGGCTTTCTTGAATGCGATGTCGCTGGATATCGCCATGGGAGGTTCTACCAATACGGTGCTCCATCTGCTGGCTGTGGCTCAGGAAGCAGGTGCTGACTTCACGATGAAGGATATCGATGCCTTGAGCCGCAAGGTGCCCTGCCTGTGCAAACTGGCTCCCAATACCCAGAAGTATTCTGTTCAGGAGTGTGGAAGGGCTGGTGGTATCCTCGGTATTCTGAATGAACTGAATAAGGGAGGCCTGATTGACGGATCAGCTGCCCGTGTGGATGGTATGACGCTGGCTGAGGCGATGGAACGGTATGATATTACTAGGGATTCTAGTAGTCCTAGTAATCCTAGTAATCCTAGGGAAACTAGTATTTATTTCTCCGCTCCGGGTAACCGCTTCTCTACAAAGATGGGGTCGCAGTCGGAAGAGTGGGAGAGTCTCGATACCGATCGTGCCAATGGCTGTATCCGTGATCTTGAACATGCCTACACCAAGGATGGCGGACTGGCTGTTCTCTTCGGTAATATCGCCCAGGACGGCTGTGTGGTAAAAACAGCTGGTGTTGATGAGAGCCTCTGGCATTTTGAAGGCCCTGCTGTGGTATTCGACTCTCAGGAAGATGCCTGCGAGGGTATCCTGGGTGGTAAGGTGAAGAGCGGCGACTGTGTGGTCATCACCCACGAAGGACCTAAGGGCGGTCCTGGTATGCAGGAGATGCTTTATCCCACATCCTATATCAAGAGTATGCACTTAGGTAAGGAGTGCGCACTGATTACCGATGGCCGTTTCTCGGGTGGTACCAGTGGTCTGAGTATCGGACATATCTCTCCCGAAGCTGCCAATGGCGGTAATATTGGCAAGATCAAGGATGGCGATATCATTGTGATTGATATCCCCTCGCGCAGTATCAGCGTGAAACTCTCAGACGAGGAGCTTGCTGCCCGTCCGCAGCAACCCTTGA
Source organism: uncultured Prevotellaceae bacterium (assembly GCA_902800595.1). Taxonomy (GTDB): domain Bacteria; phylum Bacteroidota; class Bacteroidia; order Bacteroidales; family Bacteroidaceae; genus Prevotella. Next base: position 6,902 of record CADCFA010000049.1, read on the forward strand.
AGCGTAATCGTGTGGTGTCTAAGGCGCTTCGTGCTTATGCGCAGAGTGTTTCTAGCGCCGATAAAGGCGGAATTAGAATTCTGACAGAGTAATATGAAAGATAGAATAACTGGAGCGAAGGCGCTGATGCGTGCCTTGAAGGCAGAAGGTGTGGAGACGATCTTCGGTTACCCCGGAGGTTCCATCATGCCTGTCTATGATGCGCTCTTCGACTATACACGTGGTGAGAAAAAGTGTTTCGACCATATCTTGGTTCGCCATGAACAGGGTGCAACCCATGCCGCTGAAGGCTATGCCCGAGTCAGTGGTAAGGTAGGTGTGGCTCTGGTTACCAGTGGCCCTGGCGTGACAAACACACTGACAGGTATCGCTGATGCCATGCTTGATTCCACACCTATCGTGGTGATTGCAGGTCAGGTGCCTATTGCTGCCTTGGGAACAGATGCTTTCCAGGAGGTTGACTTGGTGGGCGTGTCACAGCCTATCTCTAAATGGAGTTATCAGATCCGTCGTGCCGAAGATGTGGCGTGGGCTGTGAGTCGTGCTTTCTATATTGCTCGTACAGGGCGCCCAGGTCCCGTCGTACTTGACTTTGCGAAAAATGCACAGACAGAGGAGATCGACTGGGAGCCGGTAAAAGTAAACTTTATCCGGAGCTATGTGCCTTACCCGAAATTGGATCATGAGGCTGTGCGCAAGGCAGCAGAGCTGATTAACAATGCCAAGAAACCACTGGCATTGGTAGGGCAGGGCGTAGAACTGGGTAATGCCCAGGAGGAGTTGAAGCGATTCCTTGAGAAAGCTGACATTCCCGCAGGCCGAACGATGCTCGGTCTTTCTGCACTGCCATCAGACCATCCGCTGAACATGGGTATGCTGGGCATGCATGGTAACTATGCCGTCAACCTGAAGGAACAGGAATGCGACGTACTGATTGCCATCGGTATGCGTTTCAGCGATCGTGTTACGGGTAATCTCAAGACCTATGCCAAACAGGCTAAGATCATCCACCTCGATATTGACCGCAGTGAGATCGACAAGAATGTAAAGACTGATGTGGCTGTGGTGGCTGACTGTAAGGAGTCGTTGCCTGCCTTGACAGCCCTTATTCAGAAGAATAATCATCAGGAATGGCGCGAATCGTTCAAGTCGCTTGATGAGATGGAACGTGTGAAGGTGATTGAGCCTGCCATTCATCCTAAGGAAGGGCCGTTGTTGATGGGTGAGGTGGTTCACGCCATCGCCAATCAGGCTCCTGACGACACCATACTTGTGACGGATGTTGGTCAGAACCAGCTGTTTGCGACTCGTTACTTCAAATATCATCACAAGCGTAGTATCTGTACGAGTGGCGGCTTGGGAACGATGGGTTATGGTATGCCAGCTGCTATTGGCGCCACCTTCGCAGCACCTGAACGTACGGTTTGCTGCTTTATGGGTGATGGCGGTTTCCAGATGTGTATCGAGGAACTTGGTACGATCATGGAGCAGAAAGCCCCAGTGAAGATGATTCTCATGAACAACCACTATCTGGGAAATGTGCGTCAGTGGCAGGATATGTTCTGGCTGCGCCGTAAGTCGTTTACCAAGATGATGAACCCGAATTACGAGCTGATAGCTCAAGGCTATGGTATTCCTTATCAAGCAGTCGTAGATCGTCAGGATTTGCAGGCTGCTATTGCCAAGATGCTTGCTACGGATGGTCCCTATATTCTGGAATGTGCTATTCTTGAGGAGGACAACGTGTTGCCGATGACACCTCCGGGTATGAATGTGGATCAAATGATGTTGGAGATTTGATAAGGGTAAAAAAGTAAAAGGGTAAAAAAGTAAAAAAGTAGATGGAAGAGAAGAAACTATATACCTTGTTGGTTTATTCCGAGAACGTGGCGGGTATTCTGAATCAGGTGACCGCTGTGTTTACCCGTCGTCAGGTGAACATCGAGAGCCTGAACGTATCTGCCTCCAGTATTCCAGGCGTCCACAAATATACAATCACGGCTTGGAGCGATGAAGACCAGATTATCAAGATTGTACACCAGATAGAGAAGAAGATTGACGTGGTGAAGGCTAATTACTTTACTGACGATCAACTGTTTATCCGTGAGTCTGGCTTGTATAAGCTCGCCACTCAGATGGTGCTGGAGAATCCGGAAGTGTCTCGTACGATTCGCCGTTATGGCGGTAGTATCATCGAAGTGAATCCTACCTACACCATCGTCATGAAGTTTGGCTTGACAGAGGATATCATCTCCCTCTTCCGTGCCCTAGATGCTTTCGGCTGCGTGTTGCAATACACACGTTCCGGTCGTATTGCAGTAACCCGTGGCAAGCAGGAACAGGTGAGCCAATTCCTGGAAGAAAGGGAACAGAATGGATAAAATAGGAACCTATGAGTTTATGGCGGAGCCGTTCCACTGCGATTTCTCGCAGCGGCTCTTTATGGGGCATCTTGGCAATCACATGCTCAATGCCGCAGATTTCCACTCTACTGCCCGTGGCTTCGGCATGCGCTATCTACTTACCATCAACCGCTCATGGGTGCTCTCACGTCTTGCCATTGAGATGGAGGAGATGCCCAAGATGTACACGAAGTTTAATGTGGAGACCTGGGTGGAGTCGGCCATGCGCTATTTCACCAGCCGTAACTTCCGTGTGGTGGGTGAGGATGGAAAGGTGTTCGGCTATGGACGTAGCATCTGGGCGATGATTGATACCGAGAGCCGTCAGCCTACGGACATCTATGCCATTGACAACGGGGCTATTGAGAACTGGATTGTGACAGATAAGGATTGTCCTATTGACAAGGGTGGCCGTGTGAAGATGGACGATGGCGCAGAACTGGTTCGTAGCATTGAGACCCAGTACAGCGATGTGGATATCAATGGTCATATCAACTCGGTGAAGTATATCGAGCATGTGCTGGATCTATGGGATCTCGACTGGTATCGGGCGCACGCCATCAAACGTTTCGAGATCGCTTATGTCGCAGAAGCACATCAGGGTGATAAACTGTCATTCTACAAAGAGCAGATCTCAGAGAATGAATACTGTGTGCGTATTTGTAAGGATGATCATGTAGAAACTTGCAGGAGCAAGGTTGTGTTTTTTTAGTAAAAATTTGGCAATATCGGGGCAAATTTGTAATTTTGCAACCGATTTCTATTAGTTAACCCCTTGTCGTGCCCTCAGAGTAGGGTGGGAGCGGACGGTAAGACGACGGTTCTCGAGTAGGACTGGCATGGAACGCAGGGAGAATATTAACATTTAAATTAAAAGTAAAATGGCTGAAGCACGTGAGGTATTGAAGAATGAGACTATCGCTGTGATCGGTTATGGCGTTCAGGGTCCTGGACAGGCTTGTAACCTGCGCGATAACGGATTCAACGTGATTGTCGGACAGCGTCAGGGTAAGACCTATGACAAGGCTGTAGCCGATGGATGGGTTCCTGGTGAGACGCTCTTCTCTATCGAGGAGGCTGCCGAGAAGGGTACTATCCTCTGCATGTTGCTCTCTGATGCTGGTCAGATTCAGCAGTGGCCCACTATTAAGAAATATCTGAAGCCTGGTAAGACTCTGTACTACTCTCATGGCTTCGCTATCAACTGGAGCGATCGCACAGGTGTTGTTCCTCCAAAGGATGTTGATGTGATCATGGTTGCTCCTAAGGGTTCCGGTACCTCTCTCCGCACGATGTTCTGCGAGGGTCGTGGTCTGAACTGCTCTTATGCTGTTTATCAGGATGCTACCGGTAAGGCTACGGAGAAGACACTGGCCTTCGGTATCGGTATCGGTGCCGGCTATATGTTTGAGACAACCTTCCAGCGTGAGGCTACTTCTGACCTGACAGGTGAGCGTGGTTCACTGATGGGTGCTATCCAGGGTCTGCTGCTGGCACAGTATGAGGTGCTCCGTGAGCACGGACATTCTCCCTCAGAGGCTTTCAACGAGACTGTTGAGGAGCTGACTCAGAGCCTTGGCCCGCTCTTTGGTGCAAAGGGTATGGACTGGATGTATGCCAACTGCTCAACAACAGCTCAGCGCGGTGCGCTTGACTGGGCTCCCCGTTTCCACGATGCCATCAAGCCTGTGATGGAGTGGCTGTACTACTCTGTACAGACTGGTAACGAGGCGCAGATCACTATCGACGCCAACTCTAAGCCCGACTATCGTGCTGGTCTGGAGAAGGAGCTTGAGGCCATGCGTAATCAGGAGATGTGGCGTGCAGGTGAGACCGTACGCAAACTTCGTCCGGAGAACCAAGACGTATAATCATAGGAACACGGGGACGCTAAACGAGCGCCCCCGCGTTTCTTTTTAATCAGCTATAATGGGAAAATTAGTAATTAATTCGTATGATGAATTTGCTGCTCATCTGGGTGAGGAACTCGGTGCTTCTGAGTGGCTGTTAGTAGATCAGGATCGTATTAACCTCTTTGCCGATGCTACACTCGACCATCAGTGGATCCATGTTGATGTGGAGCGTGCCAAGAAAGAGAGCCAGTATCAGAGCACGATAGCTCATGGCTATCTGACGCTCTCGTTGCTGCCCTATATGTGGGATCAGATCATTGAGGTAAACAACATCAAGATGCTCGTGAACTATGGCATGGATAAGATGCGCTTCGGACAGCCTGTCATCACTGGTTCAAGAGTTCGTCTGGTCACCAAGCTGCACAACATCCAGAATCTGCGTGGCATCTGTAAGTCGGAGATTGAGTTCAGAATCGAAATTGAGGGGCAGCGCAAGCCCGCACTTGAAGGAATTGCTTCGTTCCTTTATTATTTTAAATAAAGGAAAATGTAAATATTTAAAGATTTAAATGTAAGGATAACACATATGGGAGGATTCTTTGGAACCATATCAACAAAGTGCTGCGTCAATGACTTGTTTTACGGCACAGATTACAACTCACACTTAGGAACACGCCGTGCCGGACTTGTGACCTTTGATCAGGAAAAAGGCTTCAGCCGTAAGATCCACAATCTGGAGCGTGACTATTTCCGTTCTAAGTTTGAGGATGAGCTCGACTCTTTCTCAGGAAATCAAGGTATAGGTGTCATCAGTGATACTGATCCGCAGCCTATTCTCGTCAACTCACATCTGGGACGCTATGCTGTCGTGACAGTAGCAAAGATCAATAATCTGGAGGAAATAGCCCAGGAGCTGCTCGACCGCCGTATGCACTTCAGCGAGTATTCTGCCAACACTATCAACCAGACGGAATTAGTGGCACTACTCATCAATATGGGGCGCACCTTTGTAGAAGGTATCAATCTAGTCTATAAGAAGATTGAAGGCTCATGCTCGATGCTGATTCTTACAGAGAAAGGTCTTATTGCTGCCCGTGACTTCCTAGGGCGTACACCTATTGTCATCGGAAAGAAGGAAGGGGCTTATGCTGTCTCCAGTGAGACAACCAGCTTCCCCAATCTCGACTTCCACCGTGTGCGCGACCTTGGTCCTGGTGAGATCGTTTATCTCACTGCCGACTCTTTGGAAGTGCTGCAGGAGCCTTTCAAGCGCGAGCAGATCTGTTCCTTCCTCTGGGTCTATTACGGCTTCCCCGCATCTGACTATAATGGTATCAATGTAGAGGCTGTACGTGAGGCCAATGGTAAGAAGATGGGTGAGAACGATGAAACAGAGGTGGATAGTGTCTGTGGCGTGCCTGATTCTGGTGTCGGTATGGCACTGGGTTATGCCGAAGGTAAGGGTGTGCCTTACAAGCGCTCGGTTCTGAAATATACGCCTACCTGGCCCCGTTCATTCACACCTGGCAACCAGGAGCGTCGTGCCTTGGTGGCCAAGATGAAACTGATTCCCAACCCTGCTCTGTTGAAAGACCAGCGTGTGGTGTTCTGCGACGATTCTATCGTGCGTGGTACCCAGCTGAAGGATAATGTTAAGATGTTCTTCGAGTATGGTGCCAAGGAGGTGCATTGCCGTATCTCTTGTCCGCCTCTGGTCTATGGCTGTCCGTTCATCGGCTTTACCTCTTCCAAGAGCGACATGGAACTCATCACCCGTCGTATCATCAAGGATTTCGAAGGCGATGACAAGAAGAATCTCGAGAAGTATGCTCAGACCGATTCCCCAGAATACAAACGTATGGTGGATGAGATTGCCAAGCGTCTGGGACTCACCACGCTGAAGTTCGCAAGACTTGAGGATCTGGTAGAGAGTATCGGCTTGCCGAAGTGCCAGGTCTGCACACACTGCTTTGATGGCAGCAGCTATTGTCATGAGCATGACAATAATGATGAACGCCAGTTGAAGATAGATTTTTAATGTTTTCTGAGGCATCCGTCTTCCTGACAGATGTGTTCCTCTTTCATGAGATAGATTAGCGCGGCATCCAGTTCGTCGGTAGGCAACTGGAGGTCGCGTAATTCCGTAATAGGGTGGGACTTCCCGTCTCCTAACAGAGCGAGGATGCTTTCCATTGCGTGGTTCAGACGAGGCTCTGTCACCAGTCCTTCTGCCCGATGGCTCAGGCACACATCACACTGACAACAATCTTTGCTGCGTTCTTCTCCAAAGTATCTCAGCAACTGTCTGCTGCGGCACACCTCATCGTTCGTGGCATAGTCTATCATCTTATGGATGCGTTCCGCAAACTGCCGCTTCCTCTCTTCATACACCTCAGGAATCAGTTGTACGTGCTCCATATCCTCCCGCCGTTGCGTATAGCGGATATACGGTGTCTTCTTCTGCGGAATGAAATGCAGGATATGCTTCTGACTCAGACTCTTCAGGATGAGGTAAAGCTGTTGGGGCTGAAGTGCTGTCTGACTGGCGATGAAGCTTTCATCGATATAGTTATAGTCTGTAAACAAGCCACCATAGTTCCTCAACAAGGCGGTAATCACCTTGTCTTCGTTGGGCGTGTTGTTTTCCAGCCGATACAGATCGTCTCTGCTGACGGTGAACATCACTCTTGCCTGATTATCCTGCTCCTCTGTATATTCAATATAGCCGGCACGGTTCAGGATCTTCAGGGCAGAATCCACCTGGATAGGGAAGTGATGGAAGGTGTGACAGAACTCGTCGATATTAAATTCGAAGGTGTGGTTGTAGCCTGAGCCCACACCTATCTGATAATAGTAGGCCAGATGCTCATATACCAGTCGGATATAGTCTTTTTCGGGAAAGGTGTCTGCGATGCGTTTCTCCAGTTTCCGATGGTCGGCATCGTTATAGAGTAACACTGCATACGACTTCCTGCCATCGCGCCCTGCACGTCCTGCCTCCTGGAAATAAGCCTCGATACTATCAGGACAATCCATGTGGATCACCAGTCTCACGTCAGGTTTGTCTATACCCATACCAAAGGCGTTTGTAGCCACCATCACCCGCACCTTGTCCTGCTGCCAGTCTCTTTGTCTTTCATCCTTCACCACAGCATCGAGTCCTGCATGATAGAAGGTGGCGGTGATGCCAGCCTCATTCAGCAGTTCGGCAAACTCCTTTGTGCGTTTCCTGCTACGGGCATAGACGATGGCAGATCCTTTCATGCTGTTCAGGATATGCAGGAGCTGCTCTCGCTTGTCAGTGGCTATCCGCACGACATAGGCGAGGTTTTTGCGCTCAAAACTCATGGTATAGAGATTGAAACTAGGCTGACTAGGCTGACTAGGAAGGCTAGGCCGGCTAGACTGCCTAGATAGTTTCTCCTGGATATCCTGCACGACGGCAGGGGTGGCAGTGGCGGTGAGCGCCAAGATGGGAGCCTCCGGCACCAGTTTGCGGATCTTGGCAATCTCCAGATACGACGGTCGGAAATCATAGCCCCATTGTGAGATGCAGTGAGCTTCGTCAACAGTGATGAAACTCACCTTCATGTGGCGCAGTTTCGTTTGGAAAAGATCTGAGGAAAGACGCTCTGGCGACACATACAGAATACGGATGTCGCCAAAGATACAGTTTTCAAGTGTGATGATGATCTCCTCACGGGTCAGTCCTGAGTAGATGGCAGCTGCGCGGATACCTTTGCGCTTCAGGTTCTCCACCTGATCCTTCATCAGGGCGATGAGTGGGGTGATGACGATACATGTTCCCTCTTGTGCCAAAGCAGGCACCTGGAAGGTGATTGACTTACCACCACCTGTCGGCATCAGACCTAATGTGTCATGTCCGCTACCGATCGACTCGATGATCTCCCGCTGAATCCCGCGGAAGTCGTCGTAGCCCCAGTATTGTTTTAAAAGTGATTGGTAACTATTCACTTTTCACTATTCACTTTTCACTCCTCAGAAGGCTTGATGTCTTCTATCTGCAACTGCACCTCGCTGCGCTTGTAGATATTATCCTCGATGGTATAGACGATATCAAACGAACGTTTCGACTTGATGAATCTCGCAGAGTCGCTCTGTCCGAAGGCAATACCATTGAGCACGTTGCTCGACTTCGAATCAACAAGCTCCAGTTTAATATGTTCCTGCTGGCGCCCCACCACCTTCGATGTACCATAGTCATACACATTTCGTGTGCAGAACAGGGGCTTGGGGTTGTCGGGACCATGAGGTGCAAACTTCTTCAGGTCGTTATGCAGTTTCTTCGTCACATCCTTGAAATCTATCACTGCATTGATATCGAGTGTTGCTTCTGTCTGTTCTGGCAGGATATGCTCGCTGACGTATTTCTGGAACCGGCGACGGAACTCAGGAATATTCTCTATACGCAGTGAGAGCCCAACGGCATAGGTGTGTCCGCCAAAGTTCATTAACAGGTCACGGCAGCTCTTGATGGCATCATAGAGGTCGTAGCCTGCCACACTGCGTGCAGAACCTGTGGCAATACCATTGAACTTTGTCAGCACCACCGTCGGACGGTAATAGAGTTCCGTGAGTCTGGATGCCACGATGCCTATCACACCTTTCTTCCAGTTCTCATCGAAGAGCACGATACTCGACTGGTGCTCCTGACTCTCGAGCTTCTCCACAATCTGGTTGGCCTCTTCAGTCATCTGCTTATCCACGTCTTTTCGCTGCTCATTATATTCGTTGATGTGGTTTGCCTCTGCCAAAGCCTTCTCCAAGTCGCGCTCCACCAGCAGATCTACAGCCTCAGTACCATTCTGCATACGTCCTGAGGCATTGATACGTGGTCCGATCTTGAACACAATATCACTCATCGTAATCTCACGACCTGTCAGACCGCAGATGTCGATAATCGACTTCAGGCCTACCGACGGACTCGTTGACAACTGTTTCAGTCCGTGGAAAGCCAGAATGCGGTTTTCACCCATGATAGGTACAATGTCTGCGGCAATACTCACGGCACAGAAGTCGAGTAGGGGAATCAGTCTTGAGAAAGGGATACCGTTGTTCTTGGCAAATGCCTGCATGAACTTGAAGCCTACGCCACAACCACAAAGATCCTTGAAGGGATAGGTGGAGTCTGTGCGCTTGGGATTGAGGATAGCCACAGCCTCAGGTAACTCATCATCCGGCACATGATGGTCGCAGATAATGAAGTCTATACCCTGACTCTTGGCATAGCTAATCTCCTCTATTGCCTTGATACCGCAATCGAGAACAATCACCAGTTTAACACCCGCTTCTTTCGCATAGTCTATTCCTTTCTTGCTGATACCATAACCCTCTTCGTAACGATCAGGGATATAATACTCAATGTTTGAATAGAACTGCTGTAGAAACTTATACACCAAAGCTACCGCCGTACATCCATCGACATCGTAGTCACCATACACCATGATGCGCTCTTTGCGCCCCATCGCGTCGTTCAGTCTGTCAACCGCCACGTCCATGTCGTTCATCAGGAACGGGTCTATCAGCTCGTTTAGCATTGGACGGAAGAACCGCTTAGCTGCGCTCTCCGTCTTGATGCCCCGCTGAATGAGCAAGTCTGCGAGGATCGGACTCATGCCGATCTTCTCTCCCAGCTCTTTAGCCGCCGTCTGTCGTTCTGATGTAGGTGGTTCGTAATTCCATTTGAAATGCATTAATATATTTATTTTTTATTTTTGTCGCTTTGGTGAAAAAAGCCTATTCAGGCAATTTGGGTGTAAAGTTACGCATAAAATATGAATTAAGGGCACAATCTGTTTAAAATTTAACAGATTATGCCCTTTTTTATCTTATTTAAGAAAAATCTTAGAGGCCGAGTTTCTTTCTGATTTCGGCAGGGATAGCGTTTTTATTGATCAGGAAATCCATCGTGTTGGCGGCGATAAAGGCCTTGGTCATATACCAGGTTCCCTTGTAGTCGCCGGTCTCACCCCACGAGTTCTTCACCATGTAATACTCCTTACCATTCTGATCCTTGGCTACACCATAGATCAGCATACCGTGATCGTCTGTCAGTTCCCAGTTGTCGAAACGCTCCTGGCGCATCTCCTGTGTGGGGATGATCTCAGGCACAGTGCAACCCAGTGAATCGATGACGTCACGCTTCTTGGTGGTAGTCATCTTCAGCCACTTTGCCATGTCGCTACCTTTCAGGCTCTGCTGAGTCTTCTTGCCGTCAACGGCATAAGCCAGACCCTTACGGGTGAAGCCGTCCTCAGACACATCACCGCCCCAGGCTACGGTATAGCCGTTCTCTATTGCGTTGTCGATGATCTGCATCATCTCGTCGATGGGTACGTTATAGCTCAGTGGGAAGCGCCAGTTGTCCTGCACCTCAACAGCAAAGGCTGAGTAGAAGGGGTGATGGGTATAGCTGGTGATGCTTACATAGTCGTTGAGGTTGATACCTAGCGAAGCCATGAAGCTCTTCGGGGTATATTCCTTGCCTTCGTAGGTGAACTTCTCAGGGCACTTGCCCAGGTAAGCGTCGAGGATACCCTGCATACCTGTCTTCCAGGCGTTGCTGATCTTCTTGGCGTCACTCTTGGCAATAGCATCCACATAAGGCTCCAGTACACCGAAGAACTCGTTGAAGTTGTTCAGTGAGTCACCATAGAGAGAACCAGGGAAAGGCATGGTGCCCTCAGGTACGATACCGTGGTTCTTCATTGTTGCCAGCACGTCTTCGGCAGAACCGCCCTGTGCAAACTGGCAGTCACCATGATAGCGAACCACCTGAATGGCGCGCTCCATATAGGTCTTATTGGCTACGAAACTCTCGCAGAGGTCGTAGGTCTTACCGGTAGCCTTCAGGATCTCAGACTCGAAGAATGAGATGGTAGAGTAGTCCCAGCAGGTACCGCTACGGTTTTGATCCTTCATGCTGGTGATAGGATTCTCTTTGATGATGGTGAATACAGGCTTGTTAGAGCCTTTCTTGGCTTCCTTCTTGTTGGCAGCCGATGCACTGAGGGCGATTGTCGCCATGAGTGCAAAAGTTAGAAATCTTTTCATCTGATAATTTTACTATTTACTATTTTACCATTTAGTTGCTGTTATTTGCCATAAAGGCTTCGAGTTCCTCAGGGTGATAGGGAATACGTTTTGTGCCGAGGAAACGGCAACCGTCCTTTGTGATCAGGATGTCATCCTCAATGCGGATACCGCCGAAGTCCTTGTAGGTCTCCAGCATCTCGTAGTTTAGGAACTCCTTGCAGTGGCCTTTTGCCTTCCAGTCGTCTATCAGGGCAGGTATGAAGTAGATGCCGGGCTCGTCGGTCAGCACAAAGCCTTCTTCCAGCTTGCGCCCCATACGCAGACAGTTGGTGCCAAACTGCTCCAGGTTCGGACGCGTCTCCTCATCGAAGCCCACGTAGATCTGTCCCAAGCCCTCCATGTCGTGCACGTCCATACCCATCATGTGTCCCAGTCCGTGAGGCAGGAACATGGCATGTGCACCGGCAGCCACCGCCTCGTCGGTATCACCCTTCATCAGACCGATTTCCTTCAGGCGTTCCGTCATCAGGCGGCACACGGCAAAGTGCACATCCATATATTTCACACCAGGCTTAGCCACATTGAGCACATAGTCGTGACATGCCTCCACAATCTTATAGATCTCCAGCTGGCGCTGAGTGAACTTGCCGTTGACAGGCATGGTACGGGTGTGGTCTGAACAGTAGTCGTCCAGCTCGCACCCTGCATCGCAGAGCACCAGTCGTCCGTCCTCCAGTTTGGCATCCGAGGGGTTGCCATGCATGATCTCTCCGTGCTGAGAGAAGATGGTGGCAAAGCTGTTGCCCTGAGCCAGACTACGGGCAATGCCATCCACCTGGCCTGCTATGAACCGCTCTGTGATGCCTGGCTTTATCAGCAGTTGGGCGGTGGTGTGCATCGCATACCCCACATCACAGGCTCTCTCGATAGCCTCAATCTCTTCTGTGCTCTTGGTGGCACGCATCTTCACAACGGCTTTAATCAGCTCGAGCGAGGCTGCTTCCTTCTGCTTACTGGGGTGGATACCCAGCAGATCCATGATTTGGATCATGATATCAAAGCGATAGGGTGGGAGAAAGTGAATCTTTGATGTCTGATGCTTGATGTAGGATGTAAGGTCCTTCAGCGGGGCGGTCTTGTTGACACCCACTTCTGCGGCGAGGTCTGTCACTGAAGGCGTAAAGCCCATCCATACAATATCCTCCACGTCGATGTCATCGCCGAAGAGCATTTCCGTATCGTTGTCGATGTCGATGACGCCCACCAGTCCGTCACGATGCTGCCCGAAGTAATACAGGAACGATGAGTCCTGGCGCATGGGAGCATACGCATTAGCCGGATAGTTGGCAGGTGACTCATTGTTTCCGAAAAGAATAATGACGCCTTCTCCCACGAGCTTTTTCAGCTCCTGGCGGCGTCTGATATAGGTATCTTTACTGAACATAATTCTTTAATTATACAAAATTGATGCAAAGATACTGCTTTTTTTAGATATATGAACATAAGTGCATGTTTTTTATGTTTCTTTCAAAAATAAATTTGGTTTTTTACTCACTTATTCGTATCTTTGCACCCAATTTGAAATCATAGACAAAAAAGATACAATGGGAAAAGTAATTCTGACTGGTGATCGCCCCACCGGTAAACTCCATCTCGGACACTATGTAGGCTCACTGCGCCGTCGTGTCCAGCTTCAGAATGCGGGCGACTACGACCGTATGTTCGTGTTCATGGCTGATGTACAGGCCCTCACAGATAATGCTGACAATCCTGAGAAGATTCGTCAGAACATCATCGAGGTGGCACTCGACTACCTCGCTGCTGGTCTCGATCCAGAGAAGTGTGTGCTCTTCATCCAGAGCCAGATACCTGAGCTCGCAGAGCTTACTACCTATCTGATGAACCTCGTATCAGTGAGTCGTGTGCAGCGTAACCCCACGGTGAAGACGGAGGTTAAGATGCGTGGCTTCGAGGGCGAGAGCATCCCCCTCGGCTTCTTCTGCTATCCTGTGTCACAGGCTGCCGACATCACACTGTTCAAGGCTACGACAGTTCCTGCCGGTGAGGATCAGGAGCCGATGCTGGAGGTGACCCGTGAGCTCGCACGCCGATTTAATCAGGTCTATGCCCCTGTGCTCGTGGAGCCCAACATCCTGTTACCGGAGAATCTCACAGCCCGTCGTCTGCCTGGTACCGATGGCAAGGAGAAGATGTCGAAGTCACTCGGCAACTGCATCTACCTCTCCGATACAGCTGATGACGTATGGCAGAAGGTGCGTTCGATGTACACCGATCCAGAACATGTAAACCTCAATGATCCTGGTCATGTAGAGGGTAACGCCGTGTTCACCTATCTCGATGCCTTCTCATGCGATGACGATTTCAAGGCGTTCTGGCCCGACTATCAGAATCTCGACGAGCTGAAGGATCACTACCGTCGTGGTGGTCTGGGCGATATGAAGTGCAAGAAGTTCCTCAATCAGGTGCTGAATAAGTTCCTGGAGCCCATGCGCCAGCGTCGTGCAGAGTTCGAGAAGGATATCCCTGAGATCTATAATATCCTGAAGAAAGGTACGGAACAGGCCCGTGAGGTTGGAGCCCAGACGATGGATGAGGTTCGTAAGGCCATGCGCATCGACTACTTCAACGATGCCGAGCTCATCCGCCAACAGGCTGAGCGCTTCGCTAACAAATAAACTGAAATCCCCGCCTACCAGCGGGGATTTCTTATGGATTCTTGCTTTAGGATCAAATTTTGATTCTCTTGCGGAACACGGGTACTTTCTCTACAGGCTGAGCAGCCAGACATTCCTCGATGCTTTTGCCACCCAGCGGATCGATGCCCTGTTCAATTTGCCTGCACAGCTCCATGCGTATCTGGGCTGTCAGGCATCTGTCACCTTGTATCTCTTTCAGCGTGAAGGTGCCGTCGGCATGCTTTTCAAATGACTCGCCAGCATAACAGGGCACAAGGCAATACTGACAATAATCGTGCTGGCCACAAACGGGGAATGCCTTTTTCTGATCGGCTTGGAGCATCTGCAGGCGCTGTGGGCTCAGAATAGCCTCCTTGAGCGATGCATGATGCACATTGCCAAACTTGAAGGGGATATTACCGCACCCACTGACTATCCCACTAGGGGAAACGGTGATCTTTCCATTGTTAAAACAGGGGAACCCACGCTTACTGCCAAACTCATAACCGTCGGCTTTCCCATCGGCAGACACATGACTTATCCCAAGCGGGTCCAATAAGATGATACGCAAGGCTTCAGGGCGTGTCTGCAGATGTTCAATCAAAGATACGTCACCGTCGGCACCAGGTTTCAGTACACATGAAACCTCAGTCTCTGCCCCCAACTGGCGGGAACACGGGTGTCTTGATATTCAGGGGCACCGGCCAAGCAGAGAGCTCACGGAGAGCCTTCATCGACTGCTCCCACGAACCAGGCCTACGCGTGATTTGATCATGCACCTCAGCATCGGTACTGTAGATTGACACGCTGAGCTGTTGTAACCCCAAGCGGGCCACACGGCGAATCTTTTCGCTGCTGTTCAGCGCCTGGGCGTTGGTGAGTAGGTTGACCGCCAGATTGCGCTCGTGCAAATAGTCGAGAATGTCCCAGCAGTGGGGATAGCTGAACGGATCGCCGCCTGTGACAGTTACCTCAGGTATTCCTAATTCTACGGCCTCATCAATGATACGCTTGTAATCATCCAGTGTCAGCATATCAGGGCGCAGGCGGTGCTCCTCGTGCAGGTTGCTGCGGGCGGCTCCTTCATTATAACAGTGCAGGCATCGCTCGCTACAGGCATAGGTAAGCTCAAAATTCAGAGTAACTCGAAGCTCCTCAGGTAAGGAATCATTATAGTCGCCCACAGGCTCATAGCCCTTTGCACCAATGCAGGGTGGATTATCCTTTCGGTATTGCTGCCACTCTTCGTCAGTGAACACATGATCATGTACGAGTCCGACAGGCATCAGCGACTCGTGGAAGAACGCGGCGACTTGTTCTTCAGTAGTACCCGTCACTTCAGCGATATGCGTTGTATCAATAGGACACTCCCTCTTACCTGCCAGTACCTCATTGACCAGCAGAGCCGACACATCTTCAAAAGTGTAGCATGTGCCGCGGGCCGTATTGTACATGACGGCTCTCTGCACCTTGCGGTTGAAAGCACCACAGGTGTATAGTGGGCGAATAAAGGTCATGGCTCGCTTCGGTTATAATTCAGATAGATACAGTTGATACCGTTCATGTACTTGTGATTGATATTCTTGCACAAGCGCGACAGAATGGCTCGTCGCAGGTTGTTCTCATCGAGATCCATCAATTCCTCATCGGTATATTTGTAAATCGGGTTTCTGAGGGGACCCTTGCTCTTGACTACCACCGTGAATTCCTTTTCCTTATCGATGATACGCACATCGAAGGTCTCATTCTCCTTGGAGTCGTCTTGTGCCTCATGCGTCTCCACAATCTCATAGAGCAGTTCCTCCAGTGCCATGTCCACAGCCAGACCGTCAGGCAGCTCGCATGCCTCTACAAAGGGATGCACCTGGGCCAGGAACGCTTCGACTCCCTCGTTGGTATAAGGCACGGAGAAAGTGACGGCGGGGTTCGATGGCACCGTATTCTCCAATGTAGGCCAGGCATAAAGATGATTCTTGCGATGCACCACATACGCCATTGCCACCATCACCAGCAGCAGGAGCCAGGCGGTGACAGGCAGGATATACCAGATGAGCTTGGGGGTATAGAGTGCCATGACGACAACAATGCCGATGGCTCCGGTGTTGGTCACGATCTCTATCCATCGGCAGAGCTTCTGATGTCCCTGTACAAAATATAATACAGTCAGCGTCTCAGATATGGCATTGGGCAGGAAGGCGATGCTCATCAGTCGGAGTGGGGTATAGCACTGCGCTATCAGATGTTCGTCGGCGCCAAATAGCCTTGCCAGCACATCGGGAAAAAGGAATATCAGTAAACTCACCATTAACATTACCAGTATCAACATGCGTAAGATGCGTCGCGTGAGCAAACGAAAGCTGTCGTAGTCTTCTTCGCCCAAAAGGATGCCGCCGATATTGGTGATGGCAGTGTTAGAGCCTGATAATGCCAACATGCAAATGCCGTTGATCTGGAAATAGATGGTAAAGAAATACATGCCGTCGGCACCGAGCTTGCCAACCACCAGACTGTTCATGGTGAAGGCCAGAACCGGCGCTAACAAGGCAGATATCAGCATGGGGAGTCCGATGGAAAAGCACTCACGATATTGCTTGATGCTGCATATCTTCTCCGGGCGCCTGAGGCGGAATATCTTACTGTTTTTGCGCAGATAGCCTAACAGCGAGGTGAA
>CADCFA010000050.1 GCA_902800595.1 uncultured Prevotellaceae bacterium
TCGTGGTTGGTATAGTCGCGTCCGGGAATCTGTGCGCCCCAGCCAATCATCTCACGGAAGGTGTAGGCATCCATTTCCTGTGGGAAATTCTTCGTTGAGGGGTGGTCGGTGGCTGCAATGGGCCAGGTCATCGTGAGCTTGCCTGAGGGGTTGGCTTTGCCAGTGAGCACGTCGGCGACGCTGTTGCCGCCTTCCTCACCAGGCTGCCAAGCACAGAGGATAGCATCGACGCGGTCGCGCCAGGAGGCTGTCTCCATGACACTGCCAGAATTGAGGATGACGATGACGGGCTTGCCTGTAGGACGGAAGGTGTCGCTGACGCGGAAAATCATGTCGCGCTCGGTCTGTGTCAGGTTGAACTCGCCTTCGATAGCGCGATCCATGCCTTCACCGGCCTGACGGCCGATGGTGATGATGGCGGCATCAGCTTCCTTTACCTCATGCTGCACGCAGCGCTCGGTGATGTCGATCTCGTCGAACTTGGGCTTGCCAGTGTCGAGGAACCACATGATGGGGTTCTTGTCTGCCTTCAGCTTGGCGCGGGCGTATTTGATGTAGTTCTGGTAGATCTCTGTGAGTTGTGGGGTTGTGGTGATGCCGATATTCTTAAGACCGGTTACCATATCGACACTGTAGGGCACATTGACGGCACCAGAGCCGAGACCGCCAGAGAGGAAGTCGTAGGAGTTGACGCCGAAGAGGGCAACGGTCTTAAGGTCACGGATGGGGAGCACGCCGGTGTTCTTCAGCAGTACCATGCCCTCGGTGCTCGACTGGCGGGTAATCTGGGCATGTGCCTTCAGATCGGGCTTGTTGCTGAACTGATAGTGGCGGAAACGTGGGGTCTTGACGATATACTCGAGCATGCGTCGCACGTTCTGATCGACATATTTGATGTCGAGTTTGCCGCTCTTCACGCCATTGACGATGTCTTCTGCCTGCGTGGGATAGCCAGGGGTGAATAGATCGTTGCCTGCTTCTACCTGATTGACGGTGTAGAGTCCTTGCCCCTCTCGTTTGTCAATCCAGTCAGTCATTACTATGCCACGGAACCCCCAGTCGGTACGGAGAATATCTGTAAGCAGGTCCTTGCTGCCCTGTGCATGAACACCATTGACAATGTTGTAAGCTGACATGACAGTCCAGGGATCACTCTCACGGACAACACGTTCGAAACCACGGAGGTAGATTTCACGGAGGGCTCGCTGGCTGAGACGCTCATCAACACGGGTACGGTCGCTCTCCTGGGAGTTGACGGCAAAATGCTTGGCAGAAACACCGACCCCCTGGCTTTGAATGCCGAGGGTCATTGCTACGCCAATCTTTCCCGTTACCACGGGATCTTCTGAATAGTATTCGAAGTTGCGGCCACATAGTGGGTTGCGGTGGATGTTGAGGCCAGGGCCGAGGATGACATCACAGCCATACTCGAGAGTCTCGTTGCCGATGGCCTTGCCGACAGCCTCGACGAGTTCAGTATTCCAGGTGGAGGCCAGACAGGTGCCTACGGGGAAGCCTGTAGCATGGTATGTGTTGGTGTCGTTCTTCCTGACGGGGTCGATGTGGACGCCAGCAGGACCGTCAGTGAGCACGGTGGCTGGAATGCCGAGACGTGGAATTTCTACGGTGATGCCTGCTGCTCCGGCCACCAGTTTCTCCTGATGTCCGAGCATGGCACCGCTGCCAACGAAACTGTCGTTACCACCGCCCACGAGAATCTGGGCTTTCTCCTCAAGGGTCATTGCTTTGAGCACCTCGTCGATATTATCGGCGCGGAGCAGGGGTTGTGCATTAGTTGTCATTACGAATGTTGCTGTAAGCAAAGTGATAAATAATTTTTTCATTATCCTAAGTGGTTAGAGTTATCTAGTTCTATGGAAATATCTTAAACTCATATCCCTCATCGCGTAGCCATTTAAGACACTCGGGTAGGGCAGTCTTTAGTTTATCTATTGACTTTAGGGAATCATGGAATGTGATGATGGATCCATTACGGGTGTAACGTTTCACGTTTGTTACGACATCTTCTGCAGTCATCCATTTCGAATAATCACGGGTCACCACATCCCACATCACGATCTTATATTTGCGGGAGAGCCAGGCATACTGGGCCATTCGCATCCATCCATGAGGAGGACGAACGTAATGGCTATGGATATAGGCATTTGCCTTCTCGACGTTGTAGCTATACTCCTTGATGGAGTGGGTGAGGCCTTGAATGTGATTGTGGGTGTGGTTACCCACTTGATGGCCTTCAGCAACGATACGCTCATAAAGATCAGGATGCTTTCTTACATTGTCACCAACCATGAAGAAAGTGGCTTTAATTCCGAATTCCTTAAGTGTATCAAGAATAAAGGGGGTAGCCTCTGGAATGGGACCGTCGTCGAAGGTCAGATAGACTGCCTTCTCATGACGGTTCATTCTCCAATAGGCTTTTGGGTAGAGCCAGCGGAGATAGATGGCTGGTTGCTCAATAAACATATCCTATAATTTATTCTCCAAACGTGCCTCCTTTTGACTGGTATAGGCGCATGTATCCTTCAAGTTGCTTCTCCATCTGCTCTGCTTTCTTCGGATTGATGAGATCCTGAACCTCAAGCAGCTGCTGCATGATGTAGATGTGGATCATACAGTCTTGCATGGAGTTCCCGAACCAGGTACCGTCAAGTGAGCAATACCAGACAAGATATTGGCCTGCTTTCTTCCATAACTGGTCAAGAATCTGTTGAGCCTTTTGGTTTTGTCCAGTGAAGGCATAGGAGCGAACCAAATCGACAGAACCACTCTGGTAGTCATGACGCACATTATAAGATGGAATCTCCTTTTCGCACTTAGCGAGTACGTCTTTTGCCTTTTCAATCTTACCTTCCTGAGCAAGTGTAAGTGCGAGCTGTGCCAACAGACGACGGTGGGTGAAGCACATACGTGTCACTGTCTCGTCAAGGTAGATGCCCTTTTGGTTGATGCCACCGAACTTAAATTTATGCATCACATTGTCGTAGGTCTTTTCCGTGTCGAAGTTCTTGGCGCCTGGCTTGTTCGTGGTAAACGGTGTAATGCGGTTAGCAAGACCCTCTTGAACAAAGTTGTCACCAAGATTCATATAGTTCTCAGAACCAACGGTGAGTGCTACGTAGATAGGACGTGTCCAGTTGCACTGGGCAATCATCTCAAGCATCATCAAGTCACCCTTATAGAGCGCATTTTTTCCCTTGAGTGAGATAACCATCTTGTCTGGGATAGAGTCGCTGGCCATCATCATACCACTCTTACGTACAGCATCTTTGTCAATAGTGACATAAACGGTATCCGTAGGTATCACGTGGAAGTCCTGATGCTTTGAACGAACCCAGTACTGAAGAATGTTCTTGAGCTCGAACGGCTCATCGCCAAACTGCTTGCTGGCTTCCTCAGGATTTTCTTGATAAAGTTCCAACACCTGTCCCTTCAACGATGGATCCACCTGAACGTACTCATTCGTGCCGGCACAGTATTCCAGTCGGCTCCACGTGATAGGCACACTGGGAGAGTCGTAGGCAGGACGGCGCATCTGGTCAATATACCAATCCGTTTGGAGATAAGAAAGGTTACATACACGCGCATCTGTACGAATACCTTCTGTATCTTGATTGTACCAGAGCGGGAACGTATCGTTGTCACCATTGGTGAAGATGATTGGATTGCCTTGTTCCTGAAGAGTCATCAAGTAATTTTGGCCAAAGTCACGACAGCAGTAACGACCAGAACGATCATGATCATCCCAGGTCTGACTAGCCATCTGGACAGGTACAACTAGGCATACTAGAGATACTAGCCCTGCTAGAACTAGATTCTCTTTCTTCAGTTTTCTGTTCAACCAGTCGATGATAGCTGCTACACCCATACCACACCAAATGGCAAATGCATAGAACGAACCTGCATAGGCATAATCTCGTTCACGTGGTTGCATAGGTGTCTGGTTTAGATAGATAACGATAGCCAAACCTGTCATGAAGAAGAGGAAGAATACTACCCAGAACTGTCGGATGCCAATGGGATCATCAATAGTCTTTGTCTGTCCGTTTTCAGTGATAGTCCGTTTCTTAGTGTACCATGCCTGCCAGAATAATCCGAAAAGCCCCAGCAGTAAAGGCAGACAGTAAAATACGTTATGCCCTTTGTTTTCCTTCAGTTCGTCAGGAAGAAGATCTTGGTCGCCAAGGCGTGCATCGTCGATAAATGGAATGCCTGAGAGCCAATTGCCATGCTCCAGTTCGCCATTGCCTTGGATGTCATTCTGTCGTCCGGCAAAGTTCCACATGAAATAACGCCAATACATAAAATTGCATTGGTATGACAAGAAGAATCGGATGTTCTCAAGTTGTGAGGGCATCTTGATTGTCATAGGCTCACCACAACGGTCATAGGGAACTTCATATCCATCAATGCCACCCATCCATGACTCATAAGCAGCAGCATGACCTGCATCATACATGCGCGGGAAGAGCATGTTCTGAGCATACTTGTATTCATCCTTTGTACGAACTACAAAGTAAGAGTCCTTCTCATCAGCAGAAACTTTTTCCTTACGCTGATAGACAGGCTTTCCTTTTGACATCACAGGACGACAATACTGCCCATCGCTCTCAAGGGCTACTTGTGAGGTGTATGCCTGTCCGTAAAGGAGTGGACGGTATCCATATTGATCACGGCCAAGATAATCGCCGAGTGTAAAGATGTCCTCAGGTGAGTTCTGATCCATCGGCGGATTGGCAGAAGAACGGATGACAATCAGGGCATAGCTTGAATAACCAATCATCAGCATCAGCATACAGAGCAGCATGGTGTTCTTGATGCGGGCAGAGATGAGAGGTTGCTTCTCTTTTTTCAGACTCAGGACAAACCAGAGAATGCCCAATACGATAATGCCGATGATGAAAGCTGACCATCCAAAACCGTAGAATGGGATGCCAAGCATACCCACGGAAAGCAGGAAAGAGATATTCTGAATCTTCTCTCCGTGACGTTGTGTCTGGGTCTCATAGACTGCCCAGATAACACATGTGATCAGTAAGATAATATATATGATCTCACCCGTGTTGAAGGGCATACCCAAAGAGTTGACAAAAAATAGTTCGAACCAGCCTCCAACCGTAATAATACCTGGCACAACACCATAGAGTACACCAGCCAAGATAAGAATAGAAATACCTAAGGCAATCAGTGAACCTTTCAAGTTGGCATCAGGAAAGCGACGATAGTAATATACTAATACGATGGCAGGAACACAAAGCAGGTTCAGCAGGTGAACGCCAATAGAGAGTCCTGTCATATACATGATTAATACCAACCAACGGTCAGAATGAGGCTCATCAGCTTGATCTTCCCATTTCAGAATAAGCCAGAATACCACTGCCGTAAAAGCAGAGGAATAAGCATAGACCTCGCCCTCAACAGCAGAGAACCAGAAGGTGTCGCTGAAAGTATAGATGAGGGCTCCCACCAGTCCGGATGCCTCGATGGCAATCATCTTGGGAAGAGTCAGCTCTTTCCAATCGCTGATAAGCAACTTACGTGTGAGGTGTGTGATACTCCAGAATAAGAATAGGATACATGTGGCTGAAAGCAGAGCACTCATCATATTAACCATTCTGGCTACCTGTGTGGGGTCACTGGTCAACTGTGAGAACAGATTGGCTGTCAGCATAAAGAATGGTGCCCCAGGTGGGTGACCGATTTCCAGTTTATACCCCGTTGTGATAAACTCCGGACAGTCCCAGAAGCTGGCTGTCGGCTCAATCGTAGAACAATAGACAATGGCGGCTATAAGAAAAGATAGCCATCCAAGAATATTGTCCACCATTTTGAATTTTTTCATCTAAGAAATATATTATCTAACGTTAAAATTCTTATGTCGGATGCAAAGGTACAACTTAAAATTAAGAATTAAGAATTAAGAATTAAGAATTTATGGTTGCTCTACATTAATTAACGTTACAAAAACAGTCCAGCACCATATATGAGTATGATATAGCGAAATATTTTTCCCAATGTGATAGCTATGAATGTGATGATGATATTAGAACGCATGAGGCCCAAAGCAATGGTAATAGCACTGCCTAAGACTGGTAAAAAAGCAAAGAATCCCATCCATGCTCCTCGGCCAGCCAAGAAACGGTGAGCCTTATCGAGGTCTTTCTTTTTCACATGAAGATATTTCTCTATCCATTCCATCTTACCCATTCTGCCAATACCATAGTTGACAATACTGCCTAACACATTTCCTATGGTTCCGTAAACCATCAGTTGCCAAGGGTCAAGCCCTGTTGCCATCAGGGCTATCATGACAGCCTCGCTGGAGAAAGGGAAAAAACTACCCGCCAGGAAGGCTGCTAACAGCATTCCCCAATAACCATATTGGGTTAGAAATGTGATGATGAAATCCATAGATTAAAGCCTGTAACGAGTAATATAACCGTCAGAGTTATCATGAATAGGATATTCGTGAATCTGCTGCTTGTGAGTGCAAAGAAATGAGCTGTCATTGGACTTGCAACCAGAATAAGAACGTGTATGACGATATCGTAGCAATGGGGCTTAATCAGCAATAAAGCTATTGAGAATACGGCTGTCGTAATAAAACTAAAGAAAATCTGACGCACGCGAACAGTGTCTTTATAGCTGGTGGCTATAAAATGTAAACTGCCAATAGTCATTAGTATTACAATGAGAGCCAGTAAAACCAACTGATTTATGTGGAGCACAGAATAATCAGGAAGTGACGTGATATTGAAAAGTGGCCCCAAATGGCTTGCTAAGAGCTCTATGCAGTCTTTACCCTGTAATACAAAATATGGCATGCATAGCCAATATGGTGTAAACAGACCTACGAGCGATGCAAAAAAAGTCCGCCACGAGAGAGAACTGATAAATCTAGCCATCAAGATCCAAAAAATGGGCAGGTAATAAAGCACCTCACTCTGCATAATACTGCCAGCACTTAAAAAGAAGAAGGTGTAAAAGGTCCATCCCACAGAGCACTTGTCCTGATAGCAGTGCCAGAGCATGTAGAATGAGATAGCAGCCCCCATCTGCATAATGGCGCATGAGCGTGACTCAAAAAGAAAAACTGCTGCACAGGTAATAATAAGGTAAAAGCTCGAAACCAAACGGCTATATGTCCGTATGAGCATGTTCTCCTTATTAATCATCATCAGCATAAATGCAGACACAATAAAGCAACTAAACTGTATCCACCACTGATGTGATATCAAACCAGCACAAAGCCAGATGAAAATACTATAGAAGGCCGCTATAGGTAATGTATAACGGCTCTCTGCAATTCTATTTTGTATGCGCTTACTCATAAGTCAGCACCGATATCGCGACGGAAATACTTATCGGTAAACTGTATTTTTTGTGCTTCTTCAAAAGATTTTTGTAAAGCCTCAGCTTTGTCTTTGCCATAAGAAGATACAGCAATGACACGTCCGCCAGCGGTTACAACCTCTCCATCCTTCATCGCTGTACCACTATGGAAAACAATACTTCCTTCAACGTTCTCAATACCTTTGATGGGATAACCCTTCTTATATTCCTGAGGATAACCGCCAGATACCAGCATCACACAAACAGCTGCTCTCTCATCAAAAGAAATTTCTCGTTTGTCAAGATTTCCCTCTGCTACACCCTCAAACAAATCTACGATATCGCTCTTCAGACGCAGCATCACACTTTCTGTCTCAGGATCACCCATGCGGCAGTTATACTCAATAACCATAGGTTCCCCTTTCACATTGATAAGACCAAAGAAGATGAATCCCTTATAGTCGATATTCTCAATGGCCAAACCTTCAACTGTAGGACGAATGATGCGATCCTCCACCTTTTGCATCCACTCTTTGGTGGCGAAAGGTACAGGAGTTACGCTGCCCATACCGCCTGTGTTCAGACCTGTGTCGTGTTCTCCGATACGCTTATAGTCCTTAGCCTCTGGCAGAATCTTGTAGTGCTGACCATCAGTCAAAACAAATACAGAACACTCAATACCGCTCAGGAATTCTTCGATAACCACTTGCGATGAAGCATTGCCAAACATACCGCCCAGCATCTCTTTCAACTCTTTCTTGGCCTCGTCAAGTGTTGGGAGGATGAGTACCCCCTTACCTGCACAAAGGCCGTCGGCCTTTAGAACATAGGGCGGTTCTAGGGTTTCTAGATATTCCAGCCCTTCTTGAAGACTTGTTCCATCAAAGGTCTGATAACGGGCTGTTGGGATATGGTGGCGCTGCATAAAGGCCTTTGCAAAATCTTTTGATCCTTCAAGCACAGCTCCTGCCTTTGAGGGACCAATCACTGGTACGTTCTTGGTACGGGTATCGTTCTTCAACTCATCGTATATGCCCTTTACCAGAGGATCTTCTGGTCCTACCACCACCATATTGATACCTTTCTCTACGACGAAGTTCTTGATGGCCTCAAAATCGTCGGCCTTCATCGCAACATTCTCGCCACAGTTGCCTGTACCTGCATTACCTGGAGCAATGTAAAGCTTCTCGCATTTGTCACTTTGAGCAATTTTCCAAGCTAAGGCGTGCTCACGACCGCCACTTCCTAACAGTAATATTTTCATTTTTTATTATCAATTATTTCAAGTAATCTTCGAAATATTGTGTAATTCTCTCATGGAGATGCACTGAGGCATGTCCTCGCATATTGTGCTCCTCGCCAGGATAAGCGAAGAAGTCTGGCTGGGTTCCTGCCTTGATACAGGCATCGAGGAACGAGAGACAGTGCTGCGGTACCACCGTGTTGTCGTTATAGCCCGTGATAATCTGCAACTTGCCTCTCAGGTTCTTAGCCTTACTGATGAGACTGCTCTTAGCATAGCCTTCAGGATTATCCTCTGGGGTGCCCATGTAGCGTTCGCCATACATCACTTCATACCATTTCCAGTCGATGACAGGACCACCTGCTACACCTGCTTTGAATACATCAGGGTAGTTCAGTATCAGTGAGATTGTCATAAATCCGCCAAAGCTCCAACCGTGAACACCCAGTCGATCCGTATCCACATAAGGTTGCTTCTTTAAGAACTCCACTCCCATCATCTGATCCTGCATCTCTATCTGGCCCAACTGGTGGAAGGTGGCTTGTTCGAAGTCTCTGCCTCTGTTTTCCGATCCGCGGTTATCGAGGATAAACACGATATACCCCTTCTGAGCCATATAGGTCTCCCACGAACGGCTGGCATAATGCCACGATGCATCCACATTGTGGGCATGAGGTCCACCATATACATATATGACGGTAGGATATTTCTTGTCGGGGGCAAAGTCATGTGGCTTCACCATCCGATAGTATAAATCCGTAATGCCATCAGCAGCGGTGATATATCCGCTGGTGTATATAGGCTGTTGATAGTCTTTCCAAGGATCTTCAGCATCTAATAATTCTGTCACTTTGCCCCAACCATTCGTATGGATGACATCAATGATGCGTGGCTTATTAAACGATGAAAGTTTCAATGCTACCTGCTGTCCTGATGTAGATGGCTGGGCACTCTGAACCACACCAATACCTTTTCCCATAGGCCTACGATCGCCATTGTTAATATTAACCGACCATAGATTACTATTAAGTGGGTATGTTTCGTTACTTAATATTAACAAACTCTTTGTCTTGGTGTTAAAGCCCACCACATCCAATACCACCCATTTCCCGCTGGTAATCTGCTTCAACTCCTTTCCGTTTTTGTCAAATAGGTATAGGTGGTTATAGCCGTCCTTCTGACTCTGCATGATGAACTTGGTTTCGTCCCAAGGAAGAAAAAGGATGGGGTTCTGTGGCTCCACATATTTGTCTGACGTCTCCCGATATAGTTCGGCAATCTTTTTACCTGTAGTGGCATCGTAGGATACCAGTCGGCAGTCGTTCTGCTTACGATTCAGTTCGAACATATATACCGTTTTGCCGTCAGGGGCCCAGGCAATGTTGGTAAAGTAGCGATCAGTAGGATCACCAGCCTGCAGATACACGGTTTTGTCAGTTTTTAGATCATAGACACCTACTGTCACCTGATGACTCGTCATACCGGCCATGGGATATTTGTCGGGTTCATAAGTGGCTGAACGTGGAAAGATATCAACCTGCGGATAGTCAGCTACCATACGCTGATCCATACGATAGAATGCCAACTTCTGTCCATCCGGGCTCCAAAAAGTCCCTTTGTTTATGCCGAACTCATTGCGATGTACACTCTGTCCGTAAACAATCTCGCGACTCCCGTCAGATGAAAGCTGGTGTTTCTTCCCGTCGCCATCTACGACGTAGAGCTGATGGTTTTCCACGTAGGCTGTTGAACGTGAAACAGCGTTCCAGTCGTTAGCCTCTTGGCCCGATATACTATCCTGCCAAACTATCTGCTTGCTTTTAAAATCCAGCAAGATAAACGCCTTCCTGTTTCCTAAGGCCACAATGGGCTTTTCTGGGTAGGGGAATGTGGCGTTCATTAAATGCCGCACATATGTCTCCTCGTCACTACCTGCCCACTTGTTAATATCGTCGAGTGTAAACAGCTCCTCCTTTTTACCTGTCTTGGTATCGATGATGTAGCAAGCTTCCACATCTGTCTGAATCAGCTTCTCTCCCCACCATGTGAGCCACATGTTTTGCGGACGCAGATTGGCGTAGTTCGTTCCGCCAAAGTTCAGATCCTCAAGGGTGAAAAGCTTATTCTGTGCACTCATTGCTGTGGAGACTAACATGGCTATTGTGGCCAGTATAAGTTTAATCTTCGAAGTCTTTTTTACCAAAATCTCTTTTCCCGAATTCTCTTTTTCCGAATTCTCTTTTTCCACCACGTTTAAAGTCCTTCCGGTTTTTATCTCGACTGAATTCCTTACGCTCATTGCGATCCTTGCCGCTACGATCGAAAGTCTCATGCCCACCACGATTCTTGTTCAACTCGTGCTTGTGGAAGGTGAATGAGCGGATATCGGCTTCTTCATTTTGCTCCGTTTCTTCCAGACGTTGCTTAAATTCGCGGTTTTTCTTGAAGCGATGCTTCTCAGCCATCTGCCGTTTCTCTTCTTCTGTCTTGACAACACCACCTTCAGAACGGAAATCCTTCAGCTTGCCATCAAACATCTGGTATTTACGGAACTCGCATTCCAAAGAACCATTATATAAAGGATATTTGATGCTGGGCTTCAGACCGATCTGCTCGAAGCATTCCTCACGATAAGACAGCACCCAGGCGTCATTGCCTTTGAACTGATGCTTCAGTCGCTCACCGATCATCTTATAGGTACCAAGTAGGTCTGGTGTAGAGATACGTTCACCGTATGGCGGATTTGTGATAATGATGCTTTTTTCGGTTGGTTGCGTAAAATTCTTAAAATCTTGCTGTTTGACGGTGATATCACTGGAAAGACCTGCGGCTTTCACATTCAGGAGGGCGGTGTTCACAGCCTTGATGTCAACATCATAACCATAAATATGATGCTTGAACGCCCGTTCCTGGCTATCGTCGTTATAGATGTTGTCGAAGAGCTCTGCATCGAAATCGGGCCATTTCTCAAATGCATATTCTTTGCGGAATAATCCTGGAGCCATGTTCTTGGCAATCAGGGCTGCTTCAATCAACAGGGTACCTGATCCGCACATGGGGTCGATAAAGTCGGTATCTCCCTTCCAGCCAGACATCAGAATCATACCTGCAGCCAAAACCTCATTCAATGGCGCTTCTACACTTTCCTGTCTGTAACCGCGACGATGCAAGGACTCTCCACTGGAGTCTAGACTCAGTGTACACTGGTCTTCTGCAATATGCATGTTTAGACGGATGTCGGGATTGGCTACCGAGATGTTCGGACGCTTGCCCGTTGTCTCACGGAGCTGGTCAACAATGGCATCCTTTACTTTATAAGATACAAACTTTGAATGGCGGAATTCTTCAGAGAAGACAACAGAGTCAACAGCAAATGTCTTGTCTTGCCCAATATATTGTAACCATTCTATTTTCTTGATTTCCTCATAAACGTCATCTGCACTCTTTGCCTTGAAGTGACGGATGGGTTTTAATATCCTGATGGCAGTGTGCAACTGAAAGTTTGCACGATACATCATTTCTTTATCACCTGTAAACGATACCATTCGTCTACCGATCTTTACATCATTAGCCCCCAGTTGGGTCAGCTCCTTCGCCAGTACAGGTTCCAGTCCCATAAACGTCTTGGCGATCAATTCAAAATTCTGTTCCATTTTAATGTTGCTTATTGAGCAATTGTCGGAATTGCGTGTGCAAAGTTAATGGAAGTCGGTCGAAAAAACAAATATTTCGCAAAAAAAGATGCGCTTTTTTGTGTTATTCCAAATTATTTATTAATTTTGCGCACATCTATTTGATAAATTATGGTGAATCTTCTTCTCGCAAATAGTCAATCAAATGTCTTCGTCCTCGTTTTCTGGATGATAGCTGTGGGTGTTGCTTTATTTTTCGTTGGTACTATTTTCTTTCAGCGCAAAAAGGGTAAGCAATTGAAGGAAGAACTTCAGCAATTGGATAAAATCAAACAGAACAACACCGAATATGAATTTGTGCTCAAGGCGATGAAGATTGCTGTTTGGCGTTATGATGCCCGTACGCAGTCTTTTACTTATGAAAATGATTTCCGTGAAGGTGTGAATACCTATGTGCCGGATGATAATGAGACTTTCTCACAGACTCTTACCGCTATTAGCCCGTCTGATGTAGCTCGTGTCAACAAATCGTTTGGCGATATCGTGGAAGGACGGACGGATTTCTATCATGAGGAGTATCAGGTCAACAATCTGTCAGTTGGTGCCTCTTATTGGGAGGAAAGCTATGCCACGATTGTAGAACGCGATGAGAATGGTATGCCGCTGAAGATTGTGGGAACCTCACAGCGTATTGATGAACGAAAGGAGTTGGAGGCATCTTTGGTTGCAGCTCGAAATAAGGCAGAGGAGAGCGATCGCTTGAAGACTGCATTCCTTGCCAATATGGGCCATGAGATAGGAAGACCGTAATCAGCTGATTCGTGAAATCCAGACCAACAACAATAAATTGTTGCGTATCATCGATGGTCTTGTCAGTATGTCTAAGATTGAGGCTGGTGCTAAGAGCTTGATGATGGCGAAAGTCGATGTCAATCAGTTGCTCCTGCAGATGGTTGATACTTATAAACCTACCACCATGCTTGAACTCACCACCGAATGTCCATTAGAGCAGCTTCTGATACAGACCGACAGGGAAAAACTGATGGAAATCCTTGATAATCTGACGCAGAATGCTCTGAAGTTCACTGAGGCGGGTAGTGTCACTTTGGGATATGATGCTCTTGGTGACCGTGTGCGCATCTGGGTGAAAGATACAGGTAAGGGTATTCCTGCTGAGGATCAGGAGCGCATCTTTGAACGTTTTGTGAAGCTGGATGAGTATATTCCAGGTACAGGTCTTGGCCTTTCTGTGGCAAAGTCTCATGTGCTTAGCCTGAATGGCACCATAGGTGTAGAGTCACAAGTAGGCGAAGGCTCTACGTTCTGGATAGAGCTTCCGCTGGGTTAATCATGTGTACACATTACTATCATATCTGTTCTTGCAACTTTTATGGCAATACTTCCGTCAAATGTACAGGAAGTAAAACCAAAAATGATAGAAAGATGAAAAGAAAACATTTGTTTCTGAAGGGGCTGCTGTTGATGTCAGTAGCTGTTATGTCCACCTCGTGTATGCATCAGCTGAATGAGTTGAAGATAGGAGGCGGTCCTGTTATCACAGAGTCTCGCAACTTGAAGGGCTTTGAGAAGATTGAGATCAACGGCTCTCCCAATGTGTGTTATGCCCAGGCTGACTCCTTTTCTGTGAGGGTGAAGTGCTCAAAAGAAGGGCAGGAGAACATTCTGACTGATGTCAATAATGGCACACTCTCTATCCGTAATCGTGGAAAAGTGGGTGTCGTCAACATCGTGATTCATGATGAGGATCAGGCAGTGATTTATGTCACATCTCCCGATCTGACCAGTGTCCGCCTGAATGGGTCGGGTGACTTCAATGCAGAGCAGCGCATTGATACTGATCAGATGGAGATCACACTTCGTGGTTCTGGTGATATAGCGTTTAGGGACCTGATATGTGATGAGTGCCGTGTAGAGCTGGTCGGCTCAGGAAATATCGACATCAACCGCTTGGAAGCGAAGACCTCAGATGTCAGTCTGATAGGCTCTGGTGATATTGTAATAGATCAACGGCGGGTACTCACTACTCGTATGGGACTGAAAGGCTCTGGTGATATCAAGGTGGATTTCCAAGAGGGGTGTCAGGCTGTTGACTGTGAACTGCGAGGCTCTGGCGATATCACGTTAAGTGGTGTCGTATCGCGCTTCTCACAGCATAAGAGCGGTTCTGGTGACATTGATGTTGATAAGTTGAAAATGCAGTAATGACTATGATGGAATGAAATATGCAATCTTGGCCGCAGGGGAAGGCTCACGCTTGATACAAGAAGGTGAGACAGAACCGAAACCTCTCATACAGGTGGGTGGTGAGGCTTTGATAGATCGGCTCTTACGTGTCTTTATGACTAACGATGCCACAGAGATTGCCGTTATCTGTAATGCACAGATGACGGCAGTTGCCGCTTATCTGGAGACAGCCCGCAAAATGGCTGGGATACCGCTTCGTGTAATGGTCAAATCCACGCCCAGTTCCATGCATAGTCTCTGGGAACTCCGTCATTGGCTTGAGGATGCGCCTTTCATCCTGACAACTGTTGACACAATCTTCCAGGAACAAGAGTTTGCGGCGTATGTTCGAGCCTTCCGCCAGATGACAGTTGACGGACTGATGGGTGTGACTGATTATATTGACGACGAGCGCCCCCTTTATGTCAATACTGATGCTACCCTTCATATCACATCTTTTACTGACTCCTCTGAGCAGCCGCATTTCGTCAGTGCAGGCATCTATGGACTGACGCCTCGATGCTTTGATACTTTAAACCGCTGTGTTGAACGAGGCGAACAGCGTATGCGTAATTTCCAACGGGCACTGATAGCTGATGGCCTTAGACTGCAGGCCTGGCCTTTCATAAAGGTGCTAGACATCGACCACGTGTCTGATATCCTGAAGGCAGAACAATTCTTGCGTGTATGAAGATCCTGATGATACGACGGGCAGAACAGTTCTCTCCTCATTCCGTTGAGAACGATAGGGCGATCCTCGCTGCTGTGGCAGCAAGGTTGTCTCAGCGAGGGCATGTTGTCACACAGATCGACGAGTGTGCCTCTGTATCCAGTCTTTCTGTCGAAACGCCAGATTTCATCTTCTCGATGGCGCGTCTCCCCGAAACGCTCCGTCTGTTACAATCGTCAGGCATCAAGGTTGTCAATACCCCGTCGAGTGTCGAACAGTCTTCACGCCGCAAATTGCATGAGCTGATGGTCTCCCTTCATCTGCCTGTTCCTTCTGGCGAACCACTTCATGGCTATTGGCTGAAGCGGGGGGATGCTGCCGCACAGACAGCAGAGGATGTGGTCTATGCGCCTGATGCAGAGACACTTGCTGAAGCAAAGGCTGGGATGCAGGCTCGTGGCATTCATGACTATCTGGTAAGTCCTCATATACAGGGCGACCTGGTAAAGTTCTATGGTGTCCTTTCTGCCGGTTTCTTCCGCCATTTCTATCCCACCGATGATGGCTTGACGAAGTTTGGACAGGAGCGTCTGAATGGCGAGGCTCATCATTATCCCTTTGATGTCAGTGAACTACGAAAAAAGGCTGAGCAGCTGGCATCTGCGGTGGGATTGGAGGTCTATGGCGGTGATTGTATTGTGCGAAGCGATGGCAGTTTCTGTTTCATCGACTTCAACGACTGGCCCAGTTTCTCGCGCTGTCGTGAGGAAGCAGCTGAGGCCATCGCATCATTAATAAAATTGTCAAATAGTAAAATTGTCAAATAACAAGGTGGCTACATTCAAGGAGTTGTTGCAGTTGTCGTTTAAGTCAGAGGATACGGAGGAGTGGCTGGATGTCCATTTCACCCGTCCTATAGGTCTGGTCTTTGCGCTGCTGTGGAATAGTCTTGGCATCCATCCCAATGTCATCACCATCCTTTCCATCTTCTTGGGAATAGGCGCTGGCTGGATGTTCCATTTCTCTGATGTGTGGCATAACCTCTGGGGTGTTCTCTTGCTGATGCTGGCCAACTTCTGCGACTCTACCGATGGTCAGATGGCGCGCCTGACGGGTAAGAAAACGCTGGTGGGACGTGTGCTCGACGGCTTCTCTGGTGATGTCTGGTTTGCCGCTATCTACATTGCTATCGTTGTCAGACTGTGGCATCAGCCAATACCAGGTACGGAGATGCCCTGGGGCATTTCCATCTTCCTGTTGGCTGCTTTGGCAGGATTCCGTTTTCATGCCTCTCAGAGTTCATTAGCCGACTATTATCGTCAGATACATCTCTATTTCCTGTTGGGTAAGACGGGTAGCGAACTCGACAACTACCGGCAGCAGCGTGCTATCTATGAACAACTCCCAAAGGGTCATCTTTTTGCGCGAGTGTTCTACTTCAATTATGCCAACTATTGCAGAAGCCAGGAGCGGCGCACGCCTGAATTCCAACGCTTCTTTGCCCGATGGCACCAGCAGCCGCCTAAGCAGATTTGCGAACAGTTCCTGCGGGGGAGCCGACCGCTGATGAAATACACTAATCTGCTGACCTTCAATGCGCGTGCCATCACCCTTTATGTCACCTGCTTGTTGGATTGTCCGTGGGTCTATCCGCTGATGGAGATCACACTCTTCCAGGCGATGTATGTCTATATGCATCGCAAGCATGAAGCGCTTTGTCGCGCTCTGACACCTCATAAAGGCTATATCTTCGATTACGGAGGCACGCTGGATACTGCAGGCGTGCATTGGCGTCAGGTGATTTGGGATGCCTATGTGCGTCATCAGGTGCCAGTCACCGAACAGCAGTTCCGCGAGGCTTACGTTTTCGTGGAACGCCAGTTGGGTGCCCAACCGCTGATACAACCCGACTTCACTTTCCGTCAGACATTGGATCTGAAGATACGTCTGCAGTTGGAGCATCTGATTCAGAACGGCTTGGCACCATCTGCGACAGATAAGTATCACGCAGCGATGGTTGATGAGCTGTATGCGATGGTTCAGCAAGCCACGGCACATAGTATCGCCGTTCTGCAGCAGTTGACAGATGGCCCCAAAGTGCTGGTGAGCAACTTCTATGGCAATTTGACAACGGTTCTGCATGAGTTCGGTTTCGACGGCTGTTTCCTGCAGGTCATAGAGTCCGCTGTTGTTGGCATCCGAAAGCCCAATCCCGGAATCTTCCAGTTAGGGATAGAGGCCCTTGGGATGCCTCCGGAAGAGATCGTCGTGGTGGGTGACAGCCTGGAGAATGATATCCTGCCGGCACGCGAGTTGGGCTGTCGGGCTGTATGGTTTAATAAACTAAGTAACAAAGAGATATGAATCAAACGAAAGTAAGTCCGGCAGAAGGTCGGTTAGGTATCTTGGTGGTGGGCTGCGGTGCTGTTGCCACCACGAAGCCCATAGGCTCTATGACGCAATACGACCGTATTCGTGTGGGCAAGGGCAAGGAGCGTCATTATCTGAACTACGGGGACATCGTGCCGTTGGCACAGCTCTCCGATCTCGTGTTCGGCTGTTGGGATGTCTATCCCCAGAATGCTTATCAGGCGGCGAGGTATGCTGAGGTGCTGGAGGTGAAGGATATCGAGCCTGTGCGTAGCGAACTGGAACAGATCATACCGATGCGCGCAGCTTTCGATCCGAACTATGCCAAGCGGCTGTCGGGTGAGCATGTGATGCAGGTGGAGCACAACGGTGTGTGCCAACAACCCACGCGCTGGGAAATGGTGGCTGCCCTGCGTGCCGACATCCGTCGCTTTAAGGCTGAACATGACTGTGCACGCCTGGTGGTGCTCTGGGCTGCTTCTACAGAGATCTATGTGCCGATAGATGAGTCCGTGCACTATCATCTGGCAGATCTTGAGGCAGCGATGCAGGCCGAC
>CADCFA010000051.1 GCA_902800595.1 uncultured Prevotellaceae bacterium
CACGATTGGTCATCATTCCACCATTGGTGGTAACATCTGGTTGACGCATAGTGTGCCGCCAAACTCCAGGATTCTGCAGTCGAAGGCTGTAGATGCAGGCTTCACAGACGGTGCCGGTATATAAAAACAACAATCCCCGCCAGGTTGGCGGGGATGTTTGTTTCTGTTGCTTATTTCTCTCTTACGAAGCGAACAGGTTTCTCAATCTTTCTGGTGTCTGTAGAATCTCCACTTCGTGTGCCTACGTACCAGCTGTCGTAACCCCATCTGTAAGAGTTCCAGTTGCGGCCGCTAACATGCTCGAGTTGGAAATCAACAGGTCTGCCGCTATCGTTGATGGTACCATAGAAGTACACATTATCCAAGTGATAGTCACGAATCGTAACGTAGGTGTCTTCTTCTACGAAATATACCTTGATGGTTCCAAAGTCAACAGTCCAATCAATGTGGTTAGCGATATAATCCCAAGGGGCATCGCTGTAGTAGTCCACCCAATAGCCTTTTCCACTTGAATAGGCATAGGGATCCTTCAGGAATGTCACTTCTGAATAGGTGGCATCATATACTCTGCCGTCATAACGGGATGAGATATACATATTACCTCTCCAGGTTCCTTCGAGCGTATTGGCGATTCTCTGGTCGTCACAGCTGGTCAAGGTGAACAGGGTGGTCATCAGTGCGAATGCGGAAAAAATAAACTTCTTCATAATCGTAACGTTTTTATAATTAATTTCTGGTGCAAAGATAAGGAGAATTCTCCGCCGTAGCAAAAGAATTCTCCTATTCATGCGTAGGATTTTCCCTATTCTTGCTTTTTCTTTCCAAACTCCGGGTCTATCTTCAAGAAGGCAGTCACGATATAGGTCATGCTACAAGCCGCTACCACGATGAGGAAGAAGGCAGGATAGCCGACAGCCTCCTGCAGCGCACCTGCGAAGAGGCCTGGAATCATCATCGAGAGCGCCATGAAAGCCGTACAGAGGGCATAGTGGGCCGTCTTGTGCTCGCCCTGACTATAATATATAAGGTAGAGCATGTAGGCAGAGAAGCCGAAGCCATAGCCAAACTGCTCAATGAAGACACAGACATTAACGATCAGAAGATCGGAGGGTAATGCGTATGACAGATAGACATACACGAGGTCGGGCAGGGTGATAGCCATCACCATGGGCCAGAGCCAACGCTTCAGACCGTCACGGCTGGCCAAGATACCACCGAGGATACCGCCTAAGGTCAGTCCGATCACGCCCACCGTACCCTGCACAAGACCATACTCCGCAGGCGAGAGTCCGAGACCGCCCTGAGCAGTCGTGTCAATCAGAAAGAGGGCACTCACCTTTGCCAACAGTCCCTCTGGCATGCGGTAGAACAGCATGAAGCAGATGCCAGCCCACACCTGAGGCTTCTGAAAGAAGGTTTTCAGGGTATGCCAGAACTCCTGCAGGATCTTCTGACCGTTCATGTTCTCAAGTCCATTGTCTTCAGAGGGGCGAGGCAGGATATAGTGGTGCCAGAGCCAGAAGGCGATGAAGAGACCTGCCATACCATAGAACATGATGCTCCACGAGTATCTGATGTTGCGTGTGACCACCTCCAGATTACCTGCCAGCATCACCAGCAGACCTTGTCCCACGATGGTGGCAATACGATAGAACGTAGAGCGGATGCCCACGAAGTAAGCCTGGTCATGCTCCTCAAGTCCGAGCATATAGAAGCCGTCGGCAGCAATGTCATGGGTGGCACTCGAGAACGCCATCAGCCAGAAGAAGGCCAGTGTGCCTTGCAGCCAATAGGGGGCAGGGATGGTAAACGCCACGCCGCCTAATGAGGCACCGATGAGCAGCTGCATGGTGACAATCCACCAGCGCTTGGTCTTGATGATGTCGATAAACGGACTCCACAATGGCTTGATGACCCAAGGCAGATAGAGCCATGAGGTGTAGAGCGTGATGTCAGTGTTGCTGAGTCCCAGTCGTTTGTACATGATGAGCGAGATGGTCATCACAGCCACGTAGGGAAGACCTTCAGCAAAGTAAAGGGTGGGCACCCAGGCCCATGGAGTTTTTTTATTCATAA
Organism: uncultured Prevotellaceae bacterium; assembly: GCA_902800595.1. Lineage (GTDB taxonomy): Bacteria > Bacteroidota > Bacteroidia > Bacteroidales > Bacteroidaceae > Prevotella. The sequence goes on from CADCFA010000051.1 coordinate 2,077, forward strand.
AGTCGTTTGATTTGTGCATTACGATAATAGAAAAGGAGGATTTCATCATAGGTCTTACCCTGCTCGCCCATGACGGCGGCACCGATCTGACAGAGACCTACACCGTGGCCCCAGCCTTTACCATTGATGATAAACTTGTCGCCCTCCCTGGTCACCTCGAAGGCAGAGCTGTAGAGGTGTGTCTCACTCAGGGCACGACGTATCTCAAGCTCCTTGCCGATGGTGAGGGTCTTCTTGGTACCCACGATCTTCAGTTTCCAGATACGGCCACTCTTGCCTCGTGCCACAGGGATGAGGTCGGTGATCTCACCAAAGTCGTCTTTCAGCTTACGATTCACGAGCTCGGAGAGTTCCGCCTGCGTGTATTCCACCTTCCAGCGGTAGAAGTCGGGTGTCTCCTGATCATAGTCGTTGAGCACCTGCGAGAGGATATGCTTGTCGCTGGTGTTGCAATAGGGGTCGTGGAAGCTCACCAGATAAGGCTTGGGCGTATCTTCCCAGCAATACTGGAACTCCTCCGTCTCTCCACCACAACATTTCGAGAAGCGTGCGTCGCAGATCTCGTCGCCATAGGTCAGGATCTGTCCACGGGTGGCACTGATAGCCTCCACCACATGGGCGTTGCTGGCTTTGGTGATACCCTGATAGCGCTGACAGTGGTCATCGGCACACACGTCGAAGATGGTGTGGTCCTCACGATCGTACCAGCGGATGATCTCATCGTCTTTCTTGATGAACGAGAAGAAGCTGTCAGTGCCGTTCTCGCGCTGCTGTCGCTTCTCCATCTGGGCAAGGAGCCAGGAACGGGAGATGACGGCATGTGCCTTCAGGAACTCCAATGAAGAGGTGGCAGACATCTCGCTGGAGATGACGCTTGTGAGGTATTTCTCTACAGGCAGCTCATTGATGGCTACGATCTTATCAGCCTCTACCACCAGGTGGAGCGTGCCCTCGAACACCTGTGTCTCCTTGCGCTCCCAATGGAAGTTCACGCCGATGGTGACATCATGGAGCGAGAAAGAGGCATCATCGGCCTGAGGGGTGAAGATCAGTTCGCGATACTGGGTACCACGCCACAGGATACCACCCTCAGAGAATGCTACCGTCTGTTCACCTGTGATCACCTCGCCCTTGGCGATATAGGGACTGTTCAGCGCAAACGAGATCTTCTCTGCTGAGACAATACCCACGTTGACCTCAGGTTCCTTATGTGTGGAGAGCTGGTCGTTGAATAGTGAGAGCTTGCTGTTGCTTTCGGCTTTCAGTTTGTCGATCACCTGCTGGAACGCCTCCTTCGTGAGCGACACCTCATTAAAGATGCCCAATGCCAGTTCTGGTGTCAGACGCTCGAAATCTTCCTGTCGGGGTGTGATGATCAGTCCCGACATGTCGAGTGCCCCTGGACTGATGATAAACTGCTCACTGCCAGTGGCATAGTAGCAGTCAGGACGATGCTTGCGACGAGGGAAGACCACTGAGAGGAAATCTTCCTGGCAGCGCCAGCTCACGATGTTCATCATCGGCTCTGTATCGTCAGGCTGCATGGGCAGGGCGTCGTAGAGTCTCAGGAACAGCTGTTCGTCACCATATTGCGAACGGCTTCGGATGAGCAGTGCCGGACAAGGATACTCCTCGATGACGGAGATATTCTCGTGCTCGTTCAGACTCACAATCGTCGTCAAGTTGCGACTCAGTCGCTGCCACGACATCTGGATGGGCAGCACCCCACTGGTACCTGCCTGGAAGTGGGCATGGTCAGGGGCTGAGGCACCACACTTCGGACCATTATAGAATACCAGCATCTCCGGATATTCCTCCAGCAGCTTATGAATCTGACTGTAGTTGTCGTGAATCAGCTGCGGCTCATGCTGCACACTGGGGATGGTGAAGTGGATAGGTAGGATGGGGAAGGGGTTCACCAACAACTCATACTGGCTGCCGATGTTCTTCTTCACCTGCTCCTTCGGTCGGTTCTGCTCACAGAGGAAGCAGGGGCGCGCTGCCACTGCCTTCTTGTCGATGCTGGCACCAGTGGAGACCATACGGGCTGGGTTCCATTGCACCTGCATCGTCGAGGAGCCTACTGCCAACTCACGTGTCTGCACGTTGCGCAGCTCGCGATAGCGGCGACGGGCATCGTCCCACTTCTCCAGCTGACGGTTGAAAAATCGCAGCAATGGCGAGTCCACCATCTGCTCAGGGCGACCTTGCAGCATCTGCTGTCGCGCCAGGATCTCCATCGTGCGCAACTGGTCTTTATAGAGGTTGTTGGCATTAATCTTGTCAATGCTGAGGGCAGCGTCGCTGTTACCTCCCCAGCGGCGACACAGATAGAGCTCTGTGAAGATACGCCCGATGCGATAGTGACGAGAGAAGATCAGTCCCAAAGCATAGTCCTCGCCATACGAGGTGTTGGGGAATCCTATCTGGCGCAGCAGTGGGGTGAAGAATGCACGGGGGGCTCCCAGACCGTTGATGCGCAAGGCATTGTTGGGGCCGTTCTCATCCGTCCACTCAGCGTGGTCGATCAGTCCTGGCGGCAGGGTGTTCAACTCGAAGTCGCACATCCTGTAGCTGCCGATCACCATCGCTGCATCCTGCTTGTGGAAGGCATCCACCACCTGTTGCAGTGTCTTGGGCGAAGAGTAGAGGTCGTCGGAGTCGAGCTGTACGGCGAAGCGTCCACAACGGTCGTCATTGATCGCCATGTTCCAACAGCCGCCGATGCCTAAGTCTGTGCGCTCAGGGATGATATGGATCAGTCGCTCGTCGTGGAATCCCTTCAACAGCTCCGTTGTACGGTCTGTGGAGTGGTTGTCCACCACGATGACATTAAACTTGAAGTTCGCTTTCTGGGAGAGGGCACTGTTCACGGCGTCGCAGATGGTCTTCTCACGATTAAAGACGGGGATCACCACTGATGCCTCCACGTCGAACTCCTGTTCGTTGAAGTCAGGACTGCGATAGAACGAGGGGTCGATCTTGGCACCGATCTCTGCCAGATGGGCTGTAGCTGCCTGTTCCATCTCTATCTGTACCTCACGGTTGCGAGGATTCACGTAGTCGAACTGCTTCACCCCCGAGGCACGTGTGTCTGTCTCCTCCTCTGTGTAGAGCTTCTCGTTGATGTGGAAGATCCGTCCGTTACGACTCAGGAAGAGGCGCAGGGCATAGAGTCCTGCATGCTGATAGGCATGCTCTTCGGTCTGGGCGGCAAAAGCCTGGAGCAACGAGGTCTTGATAAGGATCAGTGAGCCGAAGTCGAAGTCGTCGCGGATACTGCCCAGTTGATAGTCGATCACGGGGTGGGGCTTCCGCTCGCCCTCGATGATGTCGAAGTGGTCGGCATACACCATCGCCGCATCCGCATCAAACGCCACGCGCACGATCCTGTCGAGGGCCCCCATGCCAAGCATCAGCTGGGTGGGTTTGGTCTGCAACAGCACGTAGTCGGCTTTCGCCTGTTCCGCCATGCGTGTCAGCGTCTCACTGCTTGTCAGATTGCCTGCCGGCACCTGCTGACAGTCCTTGAAGTCGTCAGCCTCTTTTCCTGTCAGTGGTTCCGACACCAACAGAAATATACGTTGTATTGACTTGCTGCCCCTGAGCTGTGTCACAATCTGCTGCGTGACCTCTACGGAGCCGCAAGGCAAGAAACAATCAATTTTTTCTCTCATTGGGATTAATATGCGTATTATTTTAAGGTGCAAAAGTCGCTAATTTTTTCGAGAATACCAAATAAATCGAGTAAAAACACGAATAAATTTGGTTTTTCGCTCGGTTTACACTAACTTTGCACCCAAAATAAAATCAGATGCAGCAGGAAAAGAGAGTTTTGCTTGGTATGTCGCTCGATGAGCTGAAGGCCGTTGTGAAGGCGTTGGGCATGCCCCAGTTCACAGCAGCCCAGATCGCGAAGTGGCTCTATCAGCAGCATGTGGGCAGCATCGCCGAGATGACGAATATCTCGAAGGCTAATCGCGAGCGGCTGGCTGAGCAGTATGAGGTGGGTGCGATGGCGCCCATCGACTGTCAGCGCTCCGTTGACGGCACCATCAAGTATCTCTTCCCAGTGCGATGCGCTGAGCAGTGCGTTGATTCAGGCAAGTTCGTTGAGACGGTTTATATCCCTGATGGCGATCGTGCCACCCTCTGCGTGTCGTGCCAGGTGGGCTGCAAGATGAACTGCCTGTTCTGTCAGACGGGCAAGCAGGGCTATGAGGGCAGTCTCACGGCAGGTGACATCCTGAATCAGATCTATGCCCTGCCGGAGCGTGAGAGCCTGACGAACATCGTGTTTATGGGGCAGGGCGAGCCGATGGATAATCTCGACCAGGTGCTGAGGGCCACTGAGGTGCTCACCCGGGATTGGGGCTATGCCTGGAGTCCTCGTCGCATCACGGTGAGCAGTGTGGGTGTCAAGGGTAAGCTGAAGCGCTTCCTCGACGAGAGTGAGTGCCATGTGGCGATCTCGATGCACTCGCCCCTGCCAGAGCAGCGTCGGCAGCTGATGCCTGCCGAGCGACAGATGTCGATCACTGAGGTGGTGGAGCTGCTGAAGCAGTACGACTTCACCCATCAGCGCCGTTGTTCGTTTGAGTATATCTGCTTTGCAGGACTTAACGACACGACGACGCATGCCCGTGAGATCGTCCGTCTGTTGCAGGGCTTGGAGTGTCGGGTGAACCTCATCCGGTTCCATGAGATCCATGATGTGGATCTGCCTGGTGCCGATGAGAAGCGGATGGAGAGTCTGCGCGACTATCTCACGAAGCATGGGGTGTTCACCACCATCCGTGCCAGTCGTGGACAGGATATCTTCGCCGCCTGCGGACTGCTCTCTACGGAGAGAATGAAAAAATGTAAAAATGAAAAAATGAAATAATGATATGGAAGATAAGAAGATTCGCGTGGCAATCACGCAGGGCGATACCAACGGCATTGGCTATGAAGTGATCCTCAAGGCCCTTGAGGACCCTATGATGGCCGATCTGTGTACGCCGATCATATACGGCTCGCCCAAGGTGGCGTCTTATCATCGTAAGGCAATGGAACTGGAGACGCAGTTTCAGGTCATCAATGATGCTGGCGATGCCAATCCCGACAAAGTGAACCTCCTGGCAGCCTTCGACGACGAGGTGAAGGTGGCGTTCGGACAGCCCACGGAGGAGTCGGCAGAGGCAGCCCGCAAGGCAATGGCGCGTGCGAAGGAGGATCTGCAGAAAGGGCTCTTCGACGTGCTGGTGACAGCCCCTGTTCAGGCATCGCCCAATCCCCCGCGTGAGGATCGTGCACTGACGATGATGGTCAGCAACCTGATGCGCATCGGACTGGTCACCACCCATCTCTCTCCCGAGGAGGCTGAAACGGTTGTCACTGTTGAGAAAATTGTAGATAAGGGAACCCTCTTCCATGCCAGTCTGCGTCGCGACTTCCGCATCTCCAATCCCCGTATCGCCGTGCTGGCACTCAAACCCCAGCAGGAAACGGAGGAAGACCAGATCGTGAAGCCAGCCGTCGAGGCCCTCGAACAGAAGGGCATCCAGGCATTCGGCCCCTTCGTGGCAGAGACGTTCTTCGCTGACGGATTGTATGATTCTTTCGATGGCATACTGGCGATGTGCGACGAGCAGGGCGCCCTTCCTTTCAAGACGCTCACCCACGAATACAGTGTGAAGCTGAAGGCTGGCATCTCTGCGGTTGTGGTTACCCCCGATCAGGATCCCTCCTTCGCTATCGCAGGCAAGGGCGAGGCTGATCCCCTCTCTATGCGACAGGCCATCTTCACAGCCATCGACATGTATCGTCATCGGGCTGAATACGATGCGCCGATGGGCAATCCGCTGCCTAAGCTCTATCATGAGAAGCGTGAGGACGGCGACAAGGCCAGATTCTCCGTTAGAGCCAAAGATTTGTTCAAAACACCGCTTGAAAAGTGATTTTCCGTTAAAATTCTGCCAAATTTGCAGCTATTACAAAAATTATATGTAATTTTGTCAGCTCAATGAAGACAACAGAATTACAGGCTATCAAACAGCGGTACAATATCGTGGGCAACTGCGAGGCATTGAACCATGTGCTTGACGTCGCTTTGCAAGTGGCGCCAATCGACTTGTCAGTGCTCATCGTGGGTGAGAGTGGTGTAGGTAAGGAGATCATCCCCCGTGTGATCCACGACAACTCGCCACGCCGTCGCGAGAAATATTTCGCCATCAACTGTGGCGCGATCCCTGAAGGCACCATCGACAGCGAGCTGTTCGGCCATGTGAAGGGCTCCTATACAGGTGCCATCAACGACTCGCCAGGCTATTTCGGTGTGGCTAACAAAGGCACCCTGTTCCTCGATGAGGTGGGTGAGCTGCCCATGGCCACCCAGGCCCGTCTGCTGCGTGTGCTTGAGACAGGCGAGTATATCCCTGTGGGAAGCACGGAGATCCGCAAGACTGATGTACGCATCGTGGCAGCCACCAACGTCAATATCCGTCAGGCCATCAGCGAGGGCCGCTTCCGTGAGGACCTCTATTACCGTCTGAACTCCATCCCCATCCAGATGCCGTCGCTGCGCGAGCGTGGCGAGGACATCGTGCTGCTGTTCCGTCTCTTTGCCATGCAGATGGCAGAGAAATACAAGATGGAGCGTATCACCCTCGATGAGGGTGCCAAGCAGCTGTTGCTGAAATACAAGTGGCCGGGCAACGTGCGCCAGCTGAAGAACATCACCGAGCAGATCAGCGTGCTCTCTGCCGACCGCCTGATCACGGCTGACATCCTGCGCAAATTCATCCCAGAGGATCACGAGACCACCCAGTTGGCCACCATCCCCCGTGAGGGTGGCGACCACAGCTTCGAGAACGAGCGTGAGATACTCTATAAGATCCTTTTCGAACTACGCAGCAACGTCAACGACATGCGACGTGAGGTCAGTGCCCTGAAGAAGCAGCTCAACGACGTGCAGGACAAGGCACCAGCCGTTGCCTCTCCGCTGCCCGCCACCCAGCTGACGCCTATCACCACATCTGCCCCTGCAGCCTCCTATGGCATGCCCTATACGGCTGAGGACGCTGTGGCAGAGGAATATGTGGAGCCTGAGAAAGAACAAGAGAACCTGAACCTTAACGACCTGAGCAAGCAGATGCTCGAGAAGGCGCTGGAGCGCAATCACGGCAATCGTAAGCGCGCCGCTCAGGAGTTGGGCATCAGCGATCGCACCCTTTATCGCCGACTGAAACAATATGGACTGGAAAAGTAAATATCTGAAAAGCCTGCTGATCGTGGCAGCCGCCACCATCATCAGCGCCTGTTCCGTGAGCTATAAGTTCAATGGAGCCAGCATCGACTATACCAAGATCAAGAGCATCACCATTGCCGAATTCCCCATCCGTAGCGCCTACGTCTATGGACCCATGGGGCCGCTGTTCAACAATGAACTCAAGGATCAGTTCATGGGGCATACCCGCCTGTCGATGGTGCGCCGTAATGGCGATCTGAAGCTCGAAGGCGAGATCACCCGCTACGAACAGCGCAACAAGTCGGTGTCGAGCGAAGGCTACTCAGCCATGACAGAGCTCTCTATGACCGTCAATGTGAGATTCACCAACAATGTGGACCACAATCAGGACTTCGAACAACAGTTCACTGCCACACAAAGCTATGACTCAGCACTCTCGCTCAATTCCGTGCAGGACGAACTGGTAGGTAAGATGGTGAAGGATATCTGCGAACAGATATTCAATGCCTGTGTAGCTAACTGGTAATGTAAAGACAGAAACGATGGAGTTGACAGAGTTGATCAAGCACCCCGAGCGCATGGATCGCGACACGCTCTACGAGTTGCGCTCCCTGTGTGCCCTCTATCCCTATTTCCAGACGGCACGACTGCTGATGCTTCAGAACCTGTATCTGCTCCACGACCCCACCTTCGATGAGGAACTGCGCCGGGCAGCCATCTATATCACCGACCGCCGTGTGCTCTTCAACATGATCGAGGCGTCGCACTATCAGCTCAAGCCCAAGCTCTCCAAGAGCGCGCCAGAGGCAGCCCAGCCAGCCGTCAGCCGCACCATCTCGCTGATCGACAACTTCCTCGATTCCATCCCCAAGGAAGAGGAGCAGCCTGCCGCACCGAAGCGCAAGCCCACACCTGCTGATGCAGCCATCGACTACGTGGCTTATCTGTTGGAAACGGAGGATGAGGATCAGGCGCCTGCCGATGTGCCCGAGATGCCAGGACAGAATCTTATCGACACATTCATAAAAAGTGACAAACAGAAGTTCGTTCTCAGCGAGACCCCTGAGGTTGCCCCTGAGGTCGAGGAAACAGCCGAATCAGCCTCCGAGGGGGTCGAAGAGGAGTATTTTACTGAAACTTTGGCCAGAATTTACATCAAACAAGGCAGATATTCGAAGGCACTTGAAATTATTCAGCGATTAAGTTTGCAATTTCCGAAAAAAAATGCTTACTTTGCAGACCAAATTCGTTTCTTAGAGAAATTGATTATAAATAATAATAAAAAAAAT
>CADCFA010000052.1 GCA_902800595.1 uncultured Prevotellaceae bacterium
GTCAGCAAGAATGGCATTACTTCTGCGCAGTATGCCTATTTTGACGAGAAGTATGGCTGGAACGACATCGATGTCTATGTGCCCTTCGTAGCTCCAATCACTACACAGGTGCAGGATCCTCGTGTCGGTAACTATATGATCACCAAATCAGCAAAAGATGCGCTGCCCCTCCTTGAGAAGGTTTACAAGAAGCTGGTTAATGACCCGGATGTCGCTCAGGCCACTATAGATGCCTATGCCAAGAAACTCAAAGAACAAGGAGCAGAGCTTCACAAGGATTCTGCTTATTTAATAACCATTGATAGAACGTTTTCTAATCTCTTTAGTTTGATGTCATATGGTGATTTCGACACATGGACCAAGCTGATTCCCTTGGAGGATGATAAGCCTGAAACCTATGCTAAATTCTTCATGCTTGATGCAAACAGCGAAGCGATCTATCGTAAAACTGCTAAAGCCCGTGGCCCGTTACGTAAGCGTAGAGATCCGTTCGAGATGCAGATATTCATCGACCAGGGTAATAGGGGCTTTGATTATACATGGATCCTTGATGGCAAGCTGCTTTCAGACTCAGACAAGAAGTTTTTTAAGGATGAAATGGAGAATACCAAGAAGAAGCTGATCTTTGTGTATGGCGAGGATGATCCCTGGACAGGTGCTGCCATTCCCGATCCCACGAATCCCAACGTGAAGAAGTACATCGTGCCTCATGGAACACACATTGACAACTTCACAGAATATGCCTGGTATGATGGTGGTCAGGAGATCGTTGATAAGATTATGGCAGATGTCAAAGCCATCTTGTTTGGTAATAATTAGAAGTAAAGATTTTTGCACCATTTTGTATTGATGGATTCGCCCTCGTTGAGCTGAGGCTTAGCGGGGTGCGAACAGTATTTTTGACTAAAAAACTTGGCGGTTACACTTTTATTTCCTATCTTTGTCGCCGAAAACAGACTGAGTAATGAAGAGAATGAAGAAGATTTTGATGATTTTGATGCTGCTCTCAGGGACAGTATCACTGCTGGCAGCGTGTGGCAATAAGCCGAAAGCGGCAGAACCGGCAGTGGCTGCTGAAGAGCAGACTGCCGGGGAAGTGGCAGAGGCTGCTGCTGACTTGGCGCCCGACTTTGAGCTGCCAGCCCTGCAGGGTAACACGCTGAAGCTCTCGTCGCTGAGAGGTAAGTATGTGGTGCTCGACTTCTGGGGATCGTGGTGCGTATGGTGCATCCGTGGCATCCCAGCCATGAAGCAGGCTTACGCCAAGCATAAGGACAAGATGGAGATCCTGGGCGTGGACTGCCGTGACACTGAAGAGCGGTGGAAAGCAGCCGTGGAACAGAACGAACTGCCCTGGTTGCAGGTGCGCTGCGACGACGAGGCTCTGCAGACGATCGGACAGCTGTATCATCTGCAGGGCTTCCCCACGAAGGTGGTGATTGATCCGGAAGGGAAGTTGGTAAAGGTAGTGGTAGGAGAGGATCCGCAGTTTTATACATTCCTAGATGAACTGTTTGCAAAAGATTAGTCCCCGCTTGTTGGCGGGGCTGCTGGCTCTGATGCCTCTTGCGATACAGGCGCAGGAGGTCACGGCGACGTTGCCCATTCCTGCCGTAACGCAGAAAAACGGCAACCTGTTCCATATGGCCTCTGATTCCGCCAAGGGCAAGCCTGCGCTGCTTCAGCCGCTCTACTGGGTGAAGACCTTGATCGACTCGTCGGCTGTGGCCACCGTTGACCGTGGTTATATCGAACAGCCCAAGCGCTCCTGGGCCATTGAGGCCAGGACCACCCTGAACCAGACGACGCTGAAGATGACAACCACGTGGGAAGATCCTGAAAACGGGCTCACCGACCTGTGGATGAAAAGCAAGAACGGACTCTCCACTTCAGCCGGTCTGTGGTTGGGCTATCGCGGCTATGGCTTCGGCTATTCCAAAGAGTTCGGCAAGACCAGCGGCTCTACACTGACCTTCGGAGCCATGGGCGGCAGCTTCGGTATCAACCTTCGCATCAGCTCTTATAACAGTGATATGCCCGACCTTTACATTGACGGACAGAAAGTGTCGTCATACGATGGCGACGACGACCGTCTGGACGATCCTGTGAAGGTGCGCACGCTCTTCCTTGACGGCTATTACATGCTCAACGGCAAGCACTTCTCCTATGCGGCTGCCTATGATAATTCGCTTATCCAGAAGCGTTCAGCAGGATCGATTGTCGTGGGAGGTATGTATTGCCACAGCCGTGCGGACTATAGCACCGATTCCAACTGGATGCTGACATTGCTGATGGACGGTGTGGGAAAACTGAAATTCACGCAAGGCAGCATCGGCGCTGGTTATGCCTACAATTGGGTGCCTGCCCGGGGATGGCTCGTCAGCGTGATGGCCATACCGATGCTCACCTTCTACAACCGCACCACGAAGTATATGTATAGCTTGAAGTTCTCGAATCCTCATGTGGAGGACTGGAGCGATCTTACACAAGATGAGGTTCTGGACTTGCTGGCTGACCCGGAAACCAAGGTGCTGACTGTCGATGAGCGGGAAGAGAAGTCACCCAACAAGGTAAAACTGAACATAGACGCGCGGTTGAGTGTGGTCTATAACTTCGACCGCTGGTATGTGCGCGTCTATGGTCATTACAATCAGTTCAGCTTTGGTAGTGACCTCGTCTCAGGACGTGTGACAGACTGGACTGCCAACGCGTCGCTGGGATTCAGGTTCTAATAGGCGTGGTCGTTCTGAAGATCGTCTTTCGTGAGTTTTTTGGCGTCGATGGCGCGCCAGGCATAGATGATGTATGCCAGCACGAATGGCACGAGCAGCGACACGTAGAACATGGTGCGTAGCGTGAACTCACTGCTGCAGGAGTTCTGGAGCGTGAGCGACGACTGCAGGTCGGCGGTAGAGGGATAGTAGGCCGTGTTGTTCCAGGCCGAGCAGAGCAGCAGTGCCAGTACGGTGAGTACGGTGCCGATGCCAGCGGGCCAGATGCCACCGATATAATCCTTGACGAAGATGGTCTTGCCGATGCCGAAAAGTACGAGCACCACACCTATGAGAAGCACCACCAGCAGATACCACATGTCGATGAAGTTGGTAAGATACTTGTTGGGCTCCATGAAGATGATGCCTGTCTCGGGATTGTAGGCAAAGCCCTCCTTGAGCAGCAGGTGAACCAGATAGGCTACAAAGAGCACGAGGAAGGGCACGGCGGCAGCGATGAGTCGGCCGCCACAGCGTGTACGGATCGCCTCGTCGGCCACGTTGTTCTTCACATAGAGGATGCCCAGGATGCGTGCCAGGAACACCACGGCGAAGCCGAGGATGAGTACCCAGGGGTTGAGCAGGGCGTCGAGGCCGTGGGAGGCATTGGCCCAGCGGGATATGATGGGCGTGATGGCTGTGGCATCGATCATGTTGTCTTTGGCAACGATGAAGTTGGAGCCCTCGAAGAAAGTGGCTACGGCACCGCCTAAGAGCAGCGGACCGAGGATGCCGTTGAGGGTGAGGAAGAACTGGAAGGTGCGCGCACCCAGGAAGTTGCCGATCTTGTTCTGGAACTCGTAGCTGACGGCCTGGAGCACAAAGCTGAAGAGGATGATCATCCAGAGCCAGTAGGCACCGCCGAACGAGGTGGAGTAGAACAGGGGGAACGAGGCGAAGAAGGCGCCACCGAAGGTGACGAGGGTGGTGAAGGTGAACTCCCATTTGCGACCTGTGGAGTTATAGACCAGCCGACGGCCTTCTGCCGTCTGTCCCAGGGAGCCGGCTACCGAGTTGGCACCCTGTACGAAGAGCAGGAATACCAGCAGTGCGCCTAAGAGTGATACGATGAAGCACCAGTAATGTTGTAAGAATTCGTATGTCATAGTTGTTATTCTTTGCTAATTATTTAAATTCTGGTCCCTTTTTAATCTGCTTGAAGAGGATATTGATCTCAACGGCGAGCATCGTCGTGAAGAGGATGAGGAACAGGAAGAACGTAATCATCACACTTGACGACTGGAGATCGCTGACGGCAGCCCATGTGGGAAGCATGTCCTGGATGGTCCAGGGCTGGCGTCCGAACTCTGCCACGAGCCAGCCGCTCTCAGAGGCGATGTATGCCAACGGGATGAGGGCGATGGCCACCGCATAATGCCATTTGGGCAGTCCGGTGATGGTGCGGTCGCGCCACAGGCACTTAGGCCATCCGTAGGAGCCTGCCAGTACCACGGCAAAGAAGAGAATGAACAGGCTGCCCAGTCCCACCATGATGCGGAACGCCCAGAAGTTGACGGCGATAGGCGGTACTACCTCCTGCTTGTCGCGGATATAGCCGTAGCCGAAGTAGGGCATGTTCTCGTTGAGGATGGCGAGCTGCTTGTTGATCACAGAGTCCTCAGCCGCCTCTTGCTTGGCCTTGCGATAGGCAGCCAGCGCCTCGATGGCCTTTCTGCCTCGTGCCATCTTCTCCTCAACGGGGAGCTCCACCTTGCCATCGGGCGTGGTGTAGCCGTTCAGGATGTTGTTCACACCAGGCACATAGCCGTGGATATCGTCGGTGGCCATGAACGAGAGGGCGTAAGGCACCTCGATGCCTTCGACCACCTTCAGACCGATGTCGGTGCCTCCATCGTAGAGCGCTTCCATCGCAGCCAGCTTCATGGGCTGGACGGCAGCTACATCCTGTGCCGACTTATGACCAGTGGCGGCAGCGAGCAGCGAGGCTACCAGACCGACGGCAGCACCTATCTTGATGCTCTCGATGGACAGGCGCGGTTCACGGCGCTTCATCATATACCAGCTGCAGACACCTACGCAGAAGACGGCTCCCACCACCCAGGCGGAAGTCACCGTGTGACAGAACTTGCTGATGGCGAAGGGCGACAGCGCCACTTCGAAGAAGCTCACCATCTCGTTGCGCATCGTGTCGGGGTTGAACGCACAGCCCACGGGGTACTGCATCCAGGCGTTGGCAACGAGGATCCACCAGGCAGAGATAGGTGGAAGCCCGGTGACACCTTCTTCCAGCCGAAGAACATCACAGCCACGAAGGTGGACTCCATAAAGAATGCCACGATACCTTCGACAGCCAGCGGGGCACCGAAGATGTCGCCTACGAACCAGGAGTAGTTGGACCAGTTGGTACCGAACTCGAACTCGAGGATGATACCTGTGGCAACACCCATGGCGAAGTTGATGCCGAAGAGCTTCTGCCAGAAGATGGCGGTATTCTTCCAGAACTGCTCCTTGGTACGATAATAGATGGTCTCCATGATACCCATGATGACCGCCAGTCCGAGGGTCAGGGGTACGAAGAGCCAGTGGTAGATTGCCGTGAGGGCGAATTGCGCTCTCGACCAATCGATGGTCCCGGCATCAATGTCTAAGAATAGGTTACTGAACATATCTAAAACGTTTATTGGTTATTGTCTAATGTTTATTGGTTATTGTTCACCGAGCGCGGTTAACGAGCTCGGTAGCAACATAGCCCGACTCGTCGCCCTGTGCATGCTCTTTCAGGAAATTTGGAAAGAAAAATACCTTCAGGATGGCGAACATGATAAACAGCTTAATCAGGATGATCGCCCATAGCGTCTTGCCCAGACGCATGGAGCGGAAACCGTCATAATAGAGGTCGAAAACCCGATAAAAGAAACTATCTTTGTTCATAGGTCGTTGTAATCATGGGGCAAATATAAAGATTTTTTTATTACGTTCCAAATAAATTAGGTATAAAACTGAAAAAAAACTTTGGAATCTCGTGAAAAAGGAGTACCTTTGCACCGTTTTTCCATTGATGATGGTATGAATAAGAAACTGATGATTCCCCTGATCGTGCTGGTGCTGGCACTCTGTGCCGGTGTGGTGTGGTTGTATCTCTCCTTGCAGGAACAGAAGCAGACCAACCAGGAGATGCAGGAGCTGGTGGAGATGGACAAGCGGGAGATGGAGGCGGAATATGCGCGCTTTGCCTTGCAATACGACGAGATGCAGAAGCAGATCACGAACGACTCTATCGTGGCACAGCTGGTGCAGGAGCAGGAGAAGACGCAGCAGCTGCTGGAAGAGCTGAAGCGCGTGAAGGCGACTGACGCCCGTGAGATAACCAGACTGAAGAAGGAGCTGGAGACGGTGAGAGCCGTGCTGCGCGATTACGTGATACAGATCGACTCGCTGAACAGACTGAACGAGAGTCTGATGGAGGAGAACAGCAGGGTGAACGCTGAGCTGGAGCAGCGCACGGCTCAGGTGGCAGGACTCAGTCATGAGAAAGCCTCGCTGTCGGAGAAAGTGGCGATAGCCGCCCAACTGGATGCCGCCGGTATTCAGCTGCAGCTGTTGAACAAGCGTGGCAAGGACACCAAGAAGCTGAAGGACTGCAAGCAGATGAAGGTGGACTTCGCCATCACGAAGAACGTGACGGCATCGAACGGTCACCGCACCATCTACGTGAGGATCCAGAACCCGGGCGGTAACGTGCTGGGTGGCGGTGGCAGCTTTGCCTACGAGAACCGTCAGCTGGAGTGCTCAGCCCACAAGACGATTGAATATACAGGTGAAGAGACGCATGTGACAGTCTATTGGAATGTCACCCAGATGCTGGAGGCAGGCGACTATCGCGTGAGTATCTTTGCTGACGGTAATATGATTGGATCAAGAATGTTTAGTTTTAATTAAGAGAGAATATGAATAAGAAGATTGCTTTTGGCTTTTGGCTCATGGCCTTCGGCTTCTTGCCGGCAGGTGCCCAGAGGGTGCTCTCGCTCGACAGTTGCCGACAGATGGCCTTGCGCAACAATAAGCAACTGGGTGTTTCGAAAGTAAAACAGGATGTGGCTGCCAACATCAGGAAGTCGGCACGCACGAAATACCTGCCTCATGTGAGTGCTGTTGCCACTTATATGCACACCAGTAAGCCGATTTCGGTACTGACTGATGCGCAGAAGGCGGAGTTCAGTACGCTTGGAACAACGATCAATACGGGGTTAGCCCAGAGTATGGCAGACCTGCTTGCGCACCACAAGGTACTGGCTGACGTGATGGGAAGGGTAGGACCTGTGACGGAGGCTATGCTGAACGGTCTCGGCGAGAAGATCGTGGATGCCTTCGACACGGATACCCGTAACATGTTTGCCGGTACCGTGATGTTCACACAGCCCCTCTTCATGGGTGGCAGCATCATCGCCATGAACAAGATGGCGGATATCAACGAGAAGCTGGCTGCCAACTCGCTGGATGCCCAGAGGCAGTCAACCCTCTATCGTCTGGATCAGGCCTACTGGCAGGTGGTGTCGCTCTATCATAAGCAGAAGCTGGCAGAGAGCTACCTCGACCTGGTGAAGAAATTCGATACCGATGTGTATAAGATGATCGAGGAAGGCGTGGCTACAAAGAGCGACGGCCTGAGCGTGGATGTGAAGGTGAACGAGGCAGAGATGACACTGACGAAGGTGAACGACGGACTGGTGCTCTCCCGTATGCTGTTGAACCAGCTCTGTGGACTGCCGCTTGATGAGCAGGTGACGCTCGTTGACGAACAGGCAGACCAGATCGCTGTGGTGGAACTGCAGCCGCAGTTGGAGGTGGATAAGGCCGTGGCGAACCGTCCGGAGCTGAAGATGCTGCAGAACGCTGTGGATCTCTCGAAGCAGAGCACGAATGTGCTGAAGGCCGGTCATATGCCTCAGGTGCTCCTGACGGGTGGCTATGCTGCCAGCAATCCTAATATGCTGAATGGCTTTGAAAGGAAACTCAACGGTTTCTGGCATGTGGGCGTGACGATGCGCGTGCCCATCTGGAACTGGGGCGACGTGATGTATAAGGTGCGTGCCTCTAAGGGCGCTACCACGATTGCCAATCTCGAACTCGCCGAGGCACGTGAGCTAATCGAGCTGCAGGTGAACCAATCGACCTTCAGGGTGGATGAGGCCAACAAGAAACTGACGATGGCCCAGAAGAATATCCAGCGTGCGGACGAGAACCTGCGTATGGCTAATCTCGGCTTCCGTGAAGGCGTGATCACTCCCTCGACAGTGATGGAGGCACAGACAGCCTGGTTGCAGGCTCAGTCGCAGAAGATTGATGCCGAGATCGACGTGAAGATGTCGCAGGTTGATCTGCAGAAGGCACTTGGTACATTGGAATAAACAGTCAAATAGTAAATCGTTAAATAGTCAAATAATAAAATCATGTCAGCAAAAAGTCAACATAAGAACATTATGCTTGCCGTGTTGGGATTCTCGGCAGTAGTAGTGATTGTAGCAGTGATTGGACTCATCGCCCTCGACCGTGATCCGGATATCATCCAGGGACAGGTAGAGGTGAGCGAGTATCGTGTATCAAGTAAGGTGCCTGGTCGTATCCTCGAACTTCGTGTGAAGGAGGGTGACTACGTGAAGGCTGGTGATACCCTTGCCATCCTGGATGCACCAGAGGTGCGTGCGAAGATGGAACAGGCCCAGAGTGCCCAAAGCGCAGCAGCGGCACTGGAGTTGAAGGCTCAGAACGGTGCGCGCAAGGAGCAGATCCAGGGCGCCTTCTCTGTGCTGCAGCAGGCCAAGGCAGGCTTTGAGATTGCAGAGAAATCGTATAACCGTGTACAGCGCCTCTTCGACGAGGGGGTGATGAGTGCCCAGAAGCGTGATGAGGCATTTGCCAGCTACAAGGCAATGGAGGCTCAGATGAAGGCTGCTCAGAGTCAGTATGACATGGCCGTGAACGGTGCCCGTATGGAGGACAAGATGGCCGCTACGGCTCAGGTGGGCCGTGCCAAGGGTGCTGTGCAGGAGGTGAACTCCTATATCCACGAGACGGTTCAGATTGCCCAGAAGGAAGGCGAGGTGACCGATGTCTATCCAAAGGTGGGTGAGCTGGTAGGTACTGGTTCGCCAATCATGTCGATTGCCATGATGGATGATATGTGGGGTACCTTCAACGTGCGTGAGGATCAGTTGAACGGCATGCAGGTGGGCACAGAGTTCTCTGTGTTCGTTCCAGCCTTCAACAAGGAGGTGAAGATGAAGGTCTATCACCTGAAGGATCAGGGCTCGTTTGCAGTATGGAAGGCTACGAAGGCCAACGGTCAGTATGACCTGAAGACATTTGAGGTGAAGGCCCGTCCGGTGGAGAAACTCGAAGGTCTGCGTCCTGGTATGTCACTTGTGATCAAAAAGTAAAAGGTAGGAAGTGAAGTATCTACAACTTTTAAGAGCTGTCATCAAGCGTGAATGCAAGATTCTATATGTGAATCCCATTTACTTCTACAGTATGGTGGTGTTCCCGCTGTTGGCGATGGTGTTCTTCACCACACTATTGGATGACGGTGTGCCGCAGGAGATGCCAGTGGGTGTTGTCGATCTCGACAATACCACGATGACACGTGCGCTGGGACGTAAGCTCGACGGTTTCCAGAGCTCGAAGGTGGTGGCTCACTATCCCTCTGTGGCGGATGCACGTAAGGCGATGCAGGCCAATGAGATTTACGGCTTCCTCTATCTGCCGAAAGGTACGACGGAAGAGCTGCTTGCCAGCAGGCGTCCCACCATCTCGTTCTATTACAGTCAGACCACGTTGTCGGCTGGTTCGATGGTGATGAAGGACCTGAAGACCACTGCTACGCTTGGTGCGATGGGTGTAGGACAGGCTACGATGCGTGCGAAAGGACTGACCGACAAACAGATTCAGACACTGTTGCAGCCGATCCGTATCGACCTCCATCAGATTGTGAATCCCTGGAGCAACTATAATACGTATCTCTCAACGGTCTTCGTGCCTGGTGTGATGATGCTCTTCATGTTCCTGATCTCAGCCTATTCGCTGGGTATGGAGCTGAAGTTCGGACGTGGTAAGGAGTGGTTGGCAGTGGCCGACAATAAGATTGTCGTTGCCATCCTGGGCAAATATCTGCCTCAGGCGTTGATCTTCTCAGCCATCATCTTCTTCTATGAGTTCTATATCTATGCCTTCCTGCACTTCCCCCATGAGGGTGGACTGTGGAATATCCTGTTGCTAATCTTGCTTCAGGTGACGAGTTCGATAGGCTTCGGTGTCTTTATCTTCGGTCTGATGCCTTCGCTCCGTATGTCGATGAGTGTCTGTTCGCTTTGGGCTGTGCTCAGTTTCTCGATGGCAGGCTCTGCCTTCCCTATGATGGGCATGGACACGGCGCTGCAGTCGTTGACTTGGCTCTTCCCTTTGCGCCACTATTACATGCTTTATCAGATAACGGTGTTCAATGACTTCCCATTGGCTGATGCCTGGTTTCATCTGGTGGCGCTCTTGGCTTTCACGCTGACACCCTGGTTTGTTCTCAGTAAGGTTAAAAACGCAATGCTCAACTATGTCTATATACCGTAAGATAATCAACTGGCTCGATGATGTTGCCCATGTATGGCGACAGGAATTGAAACATGTGTTTCGTGATGAGGGTGTACTGATGTTCTGCATTTTGGTGCCTTTAGGCTACCCCTTGCTCTATTCTTGGATCTATAATAACGAGACGGTGCATGAGGTGCCTGTGGTGGTGGTTGACCAGTCAAACTCACAGGAGTCGCGTAAGTTCATCCGCATGTGTGATGCCTCGCCAGATGTGAAGATCGCATGCTATGCCGTGGATCTCGACGATGCTAAGTCGCTCGTGTCACGACAGGTGGTGAAGGGCATCTATTTCATTCCTGAGGACTTTGCCACCAAGCTGAACCGTTTGGAGCAGGGTACCATCAGCGTGTATTGCGATATGGCGCTGATGCTGACCTATAAGGCTGTCTATCAGACTGCCTTGGCGGTGACGACAGAGATGGGTGTTGAGATTAAGAAACATCTGTTAGGCAACTATACGGCGCGTGACGACCTGATCTCTACCAGTCCGTTGCATGTGGAGGAGGTTTCTATCTTCAATCCGTCGGGTGGTTATGGCTCGTCGGTGCTTCCAGCGGTGCTGTTCCTGATCATTCAGCAGACACTTGCCTTGGGCGTGGGTATGGCAGCCGGTACGGCTCGTGAGCGTAGCCGGTACAGTGATATCGTACCTGTTGACAGATGTTACTCCAGTGTGGGACGAATCCTCAGCGGCAAGTCGTTGTGCTATCTGATGATCTATGCCGTGATGTGTACTTATCTGGCGATCGTCGTTCCGAGGATGTTTAACTTCATCCATATTGCCACCTGGCAGAGTCTGCTGGCATTGTTGATACCTTATCTGCTGTCGTGTGTGCTCTTTGCCCAGACGGTATCCTGTCTGGTGCACTATCGTGAGAATGTGATTCTGCTGATGGTGTTTATGTCTGTACCGCTGTTGTTTATGAGTGGTGTGTCCTGGCCGCAGTCATCGATCCCCAGCTTTTGGCAGGTGGTGTCCTGGATCTTCCCAAGTACCTTTGGCATACGTGCTTTCGTGAGACTGAACTCGATGGGTGCCACCCTGGTGGATGTGAAGCATGAACTGATCTGTCTGTGGCTCCTGGTTGGTTTCTATTTCGCTATGGCATGTATCGTCTATGGCATAGAGATGAGTCGGGCGAGACAGCATATAAAGGAGCGTCTGGAGGCGCTGCGGAAGAAACGTGCGGTGCGCCTGCAGTTCAAAACAAAGAAAAAAGGATCCGAAGCTTAGTCGGATCCTTTTTTTTTTATCATCGCTTTGCAGTCTATTTATTCATTCCCACAATCTTTGTCTCTGGCTGCTCTTTATTGCGACGGTTCACAACGGTGACAACTGCCTGTGCCAAGTTGATGAAGGCAATGCCTGTGGCTGTCTCACTGCTCAGGGCTGCCGGTGTGCCGGCATCGCCATTGTCGCAGATGCTCTGTACGAGTGGGATCTGTGCCAGCAGGGGTACATTCATCTCTTCTGCCAGTTGCTTACAGCCTTCCTTGCCGAAGATATAGTATCTGTTCTCAGGCAGTTCGGCTGGCGTAAACCATGCCATATTCTCAATGAGGCCGAGGATAGGTACGTTCACCTTCTCATTCCTGTACATATCGATACCCTTGCGGGCATCAGCCAGCGCCACCTGCTGAGGTGTAGATACGATGACGGCACCAGTGATGGGCAGTGTCTGGAGCAGCGTCAGGTGGATATCGCTGGTACCTGGAGGTGTGTCGAGGATGAAGTAGTCGAGCTCCCCCCAGTCGGCATCGGCAATGAGCTGTTTCAGGGCACTGGTAGCCATACCGCCACGCCAGAGCGTAGCAGTGGTAGGCGATACGAAGAAGCCGATGGAGAGCAGTTTCACGCCATACTGTTCGATGGGAACGATCAGGTCGCGACCGTCTTTCTTGATAGCATAAGGACGTTCGTCTTCCACATTGAACATCTTGGGCATCGACGGACCGAAGATATCAGTATCGAGCAGTCCTACCTTGTAGCCCAGACGTGCCAGTGCGATGGCGAGGTTGGCAGAGACGGTGCTCTTGCCCACACCACCTTTACCAGAGCTGACGGCAATGATATTCTTAACACCTGGGAGCATCTGTCCGACCTCAGGACGGGGGGCTGTCTTGAACTCAGTCTCTATCGTTACTTCCACATCTTCTCCACAATGGTATTTGATGGCTGCCTCAGTGGCCTTGATGGTAGATTTCAGGAAGGGATCGGTGTCGCGTGGGAAGGTCAGTACCACCTTTACCTTCCAGGGTTCACCATCTTTTTGTGGCGCAGCCACAGCAGGTGTATCAGCCACCATCTCACTCTCAACAAGGTTTTTCTTCGTGCCGGCATACGTCACCGTAGCCAGCGCCTCCATTACCATCTTAGGGTATAATACTTTTTCCATATTTATTTTGCTTTATCAAGCGAACTGCGCTTCGAGCGGTGATAGGAGCGATAGTCGTCGAGTTCGATCTCTACATCGGGCTCTTCCAGTGCTCCTTCTCTTGGCAGTTGCCATTTCAGATATTTGATGTTCAGTCCACGGGCTATCCACATCGACTCATAATAGGTCTGGATGGCGAGGATCTTCTTCGTGTCTTCATCGATACGCTCATCGTGATAGAGGTCTTCTGTCCTGAAGATGACGGGCAACTGGTTCTTCTCCACCATATAGGTCGTATAGGTGAAGAGGAAGTTGGAGTCGGTCTTCAGGTGAACGATGCCACCATCGACGAGAAACTTCCGATAGCGCGCCATGAAGTAGGTAGAGGTCAGACGCTTACGGGGGTTCTTCATCTGCGGGTCGCTGAAGGTGAGCCAGATCTCTTGTACCTCATCTTCTGCGAAGAAACGCTCGATGATCTCGATGTTGGTACGGAGGAACGCTACGTTCTTCAGTCCTTCATTGAGCGCCTGGGTAGCCCCCGTCCACATACGGGCTCCTTTGATATCCACACCGATGAAGTTCACATCGGGGTAGAGCTTGGCTAGCTCCACCGTATATTCGCCCTTGCCACAGCCCAGTTCGAGCACGATGGGGTTCTGATTGTGGAAGTACTGCTCGTGCCAGTGGCCCTTCATATCAAAAGGAACATGTTCCACTACCGAATAGGGGTACTGGAACACGTTCTCATAAGTCTCCATGTCGGCGAATTTCGCCAGCTTGCCTTTTCCCATCTATACTTATTTAATATCCTCGTAATAGTGTGCAAAGGTCGCTTCTATGTAAGGTACCAGAAGGAAGAAGCCAATACCGAGGGTGAAGAAGCTAAGGATGATCCAGCCAATAAAGCTGAGACCAAGCCAGAACAGCTTCATCTTGTGCCCCTGGGTCAGCTGCCAGCTCTTCATCAAAGCATCCATTGCACTGATATCCTTGTCATCCTTCAAAATAAAAGGAGCCATACATAATCCAACAGAAAGGATGATACCAGGGATAATGAACAGTAAGAAACCGATGAGGATGGCAATGGTGAAGAGGAACTCCATGAGAAAGGTGCGGATGAAATCCTTGTAGCCCTCGAAGAGACGCTCATAGCGGATATCCTCCTGACGGATGAGGTTCAGGAAAAACACGGTGTAACCCCATTGGAGCGGCAGACAGAGCAATGACCAAATGCCATTGGTACTCAAGCCTAAAAGCGCATCGTTGCCCATTGGTAAAGTAATGACGCTGCTGATACCGCCAGTGAAAATCGCAATAATCAGCGTTGCTATAGCTGCTGATCCCCACTTACCCTCCAAAGAGGCAAGCGCACGATTCTTATAGTTTTGATTGATTCCCATAGTGGAATTTTTCTTTTTACTTATTTACCTTACTCAATCACCACTGTTGTCCAACCGTGCTTGTCTTCAATCTCACCATATTGGATGCCACGGAGGGTGTCGAAGAGCTTCTTAGACTGCGGACCGGGCTTGTCGCCGAATGAATAGCGCTTGCCGGTGTCGAGGTCGTCGATATAAGAGATAGGTGAAATCACAGCAGCTGTACCGCAGGCGCCAGCCTCCTCGAAGGTTTCAAGCTCCTCCTCAGGAATCGGACGACGCTCCACCTTCATACCCAAATCCTCAGCTACCTGCATCAGGCTCTTGTTGGTGATAGAGGGCAGGATAGAGGTTGACTCAGGAGTGATGTAGGTGTTGTTCTTGATACCGAAGAAGTTGGCAGCACCGCACTCGTCGATGTACTTCTTCTCCTTGGCATCGAGATAGAACTCGCAGGCGTAGCCCTTCTCATGTGCCAGATTGTTGGCAAAGAGAGAGGCAGCGTAGTTACCACCCACCTTGTACTTACCAGTACCAAGAGGTGCAGAACGGTCGTAGTCGCGAACGATCACGTACGGATTGCTTGAGAATCCACCCTTGAAGTACGGACCTACTGGGGTGACGAAGATCAGGAAGCAGTACTCCTTGGCAGGGTGTACACCAACCTGGGCGCTGGTACCGATGAGCAACGGACGGATATAGAGGGTAGCACCACTCTCGTAAGTGGGAATCCACTCCTGGTTGAGGCGAACCACCTTCTTTACCATTTCCGTAAAGAGCTCTGTGCTTACCTCAGGCATCATGATGCCACGGCAGGTTGACTGCAGGCGCTTGGCATTCTCGTCAACACGGAAGATGCGCACCTTGCCGTCAGGACAGCGATAGGCCTTCAGGCCCTCGAATGCCTCCTGACCATAGTGCAGGCAGGTAGCTGCCATGTGCAGGTTCAGATACTCGTCGGAGCAAACCTCGATTTCGCCCCATTTCCCGTCGCGATAGTAGCAACGTACATTGTAGTCGGTCTTCATGTAGCCAAATGAGAGGCTACCCCAATCTAAATTCTTCATATCGTTTCAATACTGTTAAAGTTTCAATTCTGGTTGCAAAAGTACACATTAAATGTCCTTGCAGAGCTTGATTAACTCCTGTGCACGTTTCAGCTGATCTGCCATTTGGTCGATGTCGAGTTCATCGTTCTCCATCTTTCGCACAATCCCTTGCAATTCCGCATAAGCGGCTTCGTATTTGATATCCTTACTCATTTCCAATTTTTATTTTTTACATTTTTACATTTTTACATTTTTACATTTTGAATAGATTGTTCCTTTTTCCAGTCGTGTCTCAATCTCATCGCCAGGGTGCAGAGCCTGAGGATCGCGTACTGCCTTGCCGTTGAAGAGGGTGATGCTGTAGCCACGCTTCAATAAGAGGGTAGGGTCGAGTGCGCGCACTTTCTCCTCCAGCATCTCCAGGCGATGATGCTCTGAGATCAGTCTCCGTTGAAGAGCCGTAAGCAATCCCTGTTCGAGATGACGGATATCTGCCTGCGAGGTTACGGCTCGTTGCTGAACTCTCATCAGGATCCGCTGATACAGATGATCCAGTCGGGCCTCTTGACGGGCTTTTACGACAGAAAAGAGTTTGGGAATAGCCTCAGAGAGTGTTGTGAGTTGATCTAAGACAGTCTTCAGATGATCAATCAGAAAGGCTGCTGCGGCAGTAGGTGTCTTTACCCTTGTGTGACTCACCATATCGAGGATGCTCTCATCACGGTCATGTCCGATACCCGTAATGATGGGTATGGGGAAGTTGGCCACATTCTCGGCCAATGCCAAGGTGTCGAAGCCTGTCATATCGCTGGTGGCACCACCGCCACGAATGATTACCACCGCATCAAAATTCTCACATACGGCGTTGATGCTATTGAGGGCTTCGATGATGCTTCTCTCGATACCATCGCCCTGCATGGTGGCAGGAAAGAGCTGTATATGAAACTTAAAGTCGTAGGGATTGTCGGCGAGTTGATGGCAGAAGTCACCATAGCCAGCAGCTGTCTCACTGGAGATGACGGCAATGCGCTGACAAAATAGCGACAAGGATAACTCCTTCTGCAAGTCGAACACCCCTTCAGCTTTCAGTTGGTTGATGATCTCCTGACGCTTGCGAGCCATATCCCCCAACGTATAGGTAGGGTCGATATCCGTTACGATCCAAGAGAAGCCATAGGCCTCATGAAACTGGGCATACACCTTCAACAACACTTTCATGCCAGCCACAAGACGTTGTCCTGTGATGCGCTCAAAATAAGGCCTTACCACTAACCATTTCGATGCCCAGCATTTGGCGCTGGCTTTGGCAATAGGTGTCGCTGAAAGCTCATCCTTCTGGATCAGTTCCATATAGCAATGCCCACGATTCTCACGACATTCCGACAACTCTGCCTCTACCCAATACTCATTGGGCATCTCATATTCAATCGTTTCGCGTACAAGACGATTGAGTTCAAATAGGGTTATGTGCTTCTCACTTCTCACCTTTCGCCACTTTTCCAATCATATAGGCTCGCCAGAAGTTGGGCATGCCATAACCATAGATGTTGTCAGGCTTCCGATAGCTGTCACTGGTCATGCGAACCAGATCCATGATCTCCAAAGCTGACATCTGGGGAAGGGCTTGCCACAGACAAGCCACCAGGCCTGCCACAACGGGCGTAGAAAACGAGGTTCCCATATCCCTGACGATCGTACCACGACCGGAGATCAGGGCTGTCGGACTCCCCAATGCCATCACATCAGGTTTTACGCGTCCGTCTTGAGTAGGGCCAACGCCACTGAATGGCGCATTCTTCTTTTCCATGTTCAGAGCCCCAACCGTCAGGATATGATCGGCATCAGCGGGGAACACAATCTTCTTCCAAGGACCCATGCCGGAGTTGCCGGCAGAGTTTACGAGGATGATGCCTTTCTGAGCCAGCATCGAAGCCGTATGACTGATAAGAGCCGTATGCCCGTCAAGGTCGCGCTGGTGGTAATAATTGGGGTAATCATCGTAATCATTATAGCCCAGACTTGAACTGATGATATCTACGCCAAGCGAGTCGGCAAACTCAGCAGCCATCGCCCAGTAGTCTTCTTCAACAGGCTGTTCTGTCTGCTGATCTTCGCAGCGCAACAGCCAGTATCGGGCTTCAGGAGCAGTGCCGACAAGAACCTGCGGCTCATTGGAGCCTAAGGCAGAGAGAACCTTCGTACCATGATCCGTCTCTTGGAAGAAATAGAGACTATTGGGGAAGACAAAGTCTTTGAACCCAGCGATGTTGATATGCTGCAAAGCAGGGATGGCATCCGCGTTCTGGAAGCCGCCATCGAGAATAGCGATTGTCATACCTCTGCCCTTCATACCGATATTGTGGAGCCGTTGACCATTGAGCATCTCTATCTGTTCCTTGCCACATCCGTAGAACTCTCCCTTGAGACTGTCCCAGGGGTTGAACGAGGTGTGTGCCTTCTGACAAATCATTCGGGGGATACTGTCAGGTGAGGTCCATACCTGTTCTGCCTTACGCATACAGTCGAGTGCTGCTATACGTTGCAGGATTGTGGTATCGTTGGCTCGTACCAATACCGTATTGTTCCATCGTGAGGTGCCGATGATGGTCCATTCGGCAGAACGTTTCTTCATCTCACGGATGGTCTCTGCCGACGTCTTCTCAATCTGTCTGAGATAACGGCTGCTCACAGGTAGGTCTGTAGAGTCAAGTTCCAGTCCTTGACGCTTCCTGCGCTCTATGCTCTTGTGAGAGAGGAAACGGCTGGGATGAGCAATAGCGTAGGGTGAGCCTTGCTTATCCTTCAGCGTGTAGCGCCAGATGTAGTATTTCCCACCAGGATATTTCGCCTTCTGGCTCGTGTCGGCTATGGCTGGCACCATCACCCATGAAAGCACGAAACAAGCGATGAGTCCGTATAAGTATCTATTATGAATCATAGTGCAAAGGTAGTAAAAATAATCATGTGAACCAAACCTTTCTTGAAAATTCTTGGAATGTTCAGTTATTGTTTGGTCATATCGCAGAAAATATGTACCTTTGCACCGTTAAAAAATGAATAGGTAAAGTATGGATAATAAGCAAGCCACACTTGAACTTGGTACGAAGCCCGTAGGACAGTTGCTTTGGCAGTATGCCTTACCTGCTATCGTGGCCATGTCGGCTTCGAGTCTCTACAATATTATCGATCGTGCGATGATTGGTCAGATTGTAGGTCCAGAAGCTATTGCCGGCTTGGGCATCACTTTCCCCCTAATGAACCTGAGTACTGCTTTCGGTACTGCAGTTGGTGTTGGCTCGAGTGCCAGTATCAGTGTGAAGTTAGGACAGAGAGACTATCTGACGGCTCAGAATCTGCTGGGTAATACCCTTACGCTGAACCTGATTATTGGTTTCTCGTTTATGGTGATCAGTCTGTTGTTCCTCGATCCTATCCTGTATTTCTTCGGTGCCAGTGAAGTGACGCTGCCATACGCTCGTGAGTTTATGATCATCATCCTGTTGGGTAATGTGATAACCCACATGTATTTTGGTTTGAACGCTGTGTTGCGAGCAGCGGGGAAACCTAGGCATGCGATGTACTCAGTGCTTTTTACGGTGGCTTTGAACATCGTATTGGTCGTGATGTTTGTGTGGTGGTTCCGCTGGGGCATACGCGGTGCGGCGCTGGCTACCGTCACCTCACAGACGATAGCGATGTGCTGGCAGTTGTGGTTGTTTTCTGACAAACGGGAAATCCTGCACCTGCAGCGAGGCATCTATAAGCTAAAACAGCGGTTGGTTACCAACATCCTGGCCATCGGTATATCTCCGTTCCTGATGAACGCTACCTCGTGTGTCATCGTGATTGTGATGAACAATCAGTTTGTGCGCTATGGCGGTGATATGGCAGTTGGTGCCTACTCGATAGCCAACTCAGTGGTGATGATGTTCTTCATGTTTGTGATGGGTATGAGCCAGGGTATGCAGCCGATCGTGGGGTATAACTACGGCGCAGAGAAATACGATCGTATGTTGCGCTGTCTGTTTATAACCATCGGATGTGCTACAGCCATCTTGTTGGTGGGTTGGGCGTTGTCTATGCTTTTCCCCTGGGAGATAGCTCGTGTGTTTACCACTGATCCCACCCTGTTGGAGTTGTCGGCGAGAGGTATCAAACTCGATATGCTGGTGTTCTTCGTGGTAGGTTCTCAGGCAACGATTACCAATTTCTTCCAAAGTATCGGTAAGGTGAAGGTGTCGATCTTCCTGTCCTTATCGCGCCAGCTGTTCTTGTTGCTGCCAATGGCTTATGTGTTCCCAATGTTTTGGGGACTGGATGGTGTGTGGTACTCGATGCCTGCTAGCGACTTCGGCTCGTTTGCGATGACGATACCGATGCTGATGTGGTATATGAAGAAGTTTAGAAGTGAGAAGTTATGAAGCATATTATTATTAATGTAGGCAGGCAGGTCGGTGCTGGCGGTCAGGAGATTGGTCGCCTGTTGGCTCAGGATTTCGATGCAAAGTTCTACGATCGGGAGCTGTTGAATCTGGCTGCCAAGGAGAGTGGATTCTCAGAAAAGATCTTTAAGCAGAACGATGAGAAGAAGGGCTTTATCAAGGGACTGTTTAATGTACAGACACCACATCTAGTTGGAGGCAACCTATACGGCACAAGCTTCTCGCAGGAGAGTCTGTTCCAGTTTCAGAGCGATGCCATCCGCAAGGCAGCATCCGAGGGCAGCTGCGTATTCTTAGGCCGTTGCGCCGACTATATACTGAGAGACTTTGAAAACGTGGTGAATGTGTTCATTACAGCCTCAATGGACTTCCGTGTGAAGCTGGTGTCGAAGGTGAAGGAACTGGATGCCGGGCATGCCCGCAAACTGATTGAGCAGGTGGAGAGCCGGCGCGAACAGTATTACAACTACTATACTGGTAAGAAATGGGGCGCTGCTGAGAGCTACGATCTCTGTATCGATGCCAGCATACTGGGTCTGGAAGAGACTGAGAAACTCATTGCCGAATTTATCCGTAAGAAGTTAGAGAAATGAAGAAGATAGGCATATTAAGCGATACACACAGCTATTGGGACGATAAGTACCTACACTACTTCGAGCCATGTGACGAGATCTGGCATGCAGGTGATATCGGGAGTGTGGAGGTGGCTGAACGGCTCGCTGCCTTCCGTCCGTTCAGGGCTGTCTATGGCAACTGCGACGGAGGTGACCTCAGACTGATGTATCGTGAACTGAACCGCTTTAAGGTTGAGGATGTGGATGTGCTCATCAAGCATATCGGGGGCTATCCAGGCAACTATGACTACTCTGTCAGGAGTACGCTCTATGCCAATCCGCCACAGCTCTTTGTGGCAGGTCATTCGCATATCCTGAAGGTGAAGTATGACAAGACGCTCAACCTGTTGCACATCAATCCTGGTGCTGCTGGCATTCAGGG
>CADCFA010000053.1 GCA_902800595.1 uncultured Prevotellaceae bacterium
ATCGAAGGCGAAGTTACTATGGCACGCGATACGGCTCTCGGTTGTCAGGCGTAACTCCTTGCGGATGCAGTACATGTAGTTCACCAGCGCCTTGTGCTGGATCATCACCCCCTTGGGCTTGCCCGTCGATCCTGAGGTGTAGATCATATAGGCGAGTGTTTCGGGGCTTGCTACGCGAAGGTCACCCGCTGTGCAGCTGGCAACTGCCTCTTGCACGGCAGCCTCGTTCAGGGTCAGCGCGGCCTCACTGTCCTCCATTATATATTCCACGCGTTCGGCGGGATAGTCCAGGTCGATGGGCACATAGGCCACGGATGCCTTGTGCGCACCCAATGCCGCTGCCATGAACAGGCGCGAGCGGTCCATGCGTATGGCAATGAACGTGTGGCTGGAGGCCCTTCGCTATCAGGTAGCGTGCCACGGCATCTGAGGCCTCGTCCAGTTCATGGTAGGTGTATGTGCCCTCGGCATCGACCACGGCAGGCCGGTCCGGATGAAGGGCGACCTGCTCCTTGAACAGGTCAATCCATGTCTTTGTGGTATCATACGTAAATGTCTCTCCGCGGGACAGGGCCAGAAGCTCCTGCACCTCATCGGAAGACAAAAGTGTCATTTCGCTTGTTTCTTTTTCCATGATTGTCTTTTGTAGATATGCTATATACTGAACGAGCCTCTATACGGTTCTAATTCTCCTTTATTGTCATCGAAAGGATGGAAATCATCCGGTCAATGTCTTCATTGCTGATGACAAGTGGCGGGACAAATCTGACTGTGTTATTCTCAGCTGCAATCACAATCAGCCCGGCATTCAGGCATTTACTCACAAAATCTTTAGGTGCGAACGTGAATTCCAATCCCTGTATAAGTCCCTTACCTCGATGATCAACAATACAATCATACTTCTCCTTCATCTCTTCTAATCGATCCCAGAGGTATGTTCCTACTTCTTTGGCTGTGCATACAAAAGGATTGCCTCCGTATGTTGTTCCATGATCTCCATAGGTCATTGAAGCTGCCCTGTCATTGCACACAAAAGCACCCACAGGAACTCCACAACCAAGAGCCTTGGCGCAAAGCATAACATCCGGCATCACATGATACATCTGATACGCAAACATATAACCAGACCGGCCCATGCCGCACTGTATCTCATCAAGTATCATCAGTGCATTATGCTTGTCACATAAAGCACGTACGCCTTCTATAAACTCAGGCTTTGCAGGATATATTCCCCCTTCGCCTTGTATGGTTTCCATGATAACTGCAGCAGTATTGTCACTAATCAAGGCCTCAACACTTGCAAGGTCATTATAATCTGCAAATTTGATATTGGGGATTAATGGCTCAAAAGGTTCTCTATAGTGATCATTACCAGTAACACTTAAGGCGCCTAAAGAACGTCCGTGGAAACTATGATTCATTGCAATGATATCATAATCTTTCTTACCTGCACTGTTGGCAAATTTTTTTGCCAGTTTCAAGGATCCTTCAACAGCTTCCGTTCCACTGTTTGTAAAGAACACATGTTGCAAGCCCGTAGCCTCACGAAGTTTTGCAGCTGCCACAGAACCAGGCTCATGATAAAATAGATTGGAAGTGTGAATTAGTTTGTCAATTTGAGCTTTTAGTGCATTATTATAACGCTTGTTTCCATATCCAAGTCCCATAACGGCAATACCCGCCCCAAAGTCAAGATACTTTTTCCCCTCAGCATCATATAGATATACGCCTTCACCACGTTCAAAGGCAACAGGGAATCTTTTATAAATAGAAAGGTAAGCAGCATCTGCTGCTTGTATGATTTGTTGTGTCTTTGTCATAACTCTATTATCCTTTAAAGTAGCGTTCACTATTCTTACTTATGATTGCAGTACCAATACCTTGGTTAGTAAATATTTCCAGAAGGATACAGTGCGGTATTCGGCCATCCATGATATGAACTCGCGAAACGCCGTTATCAATAGCATCTTTACAACTCAAAAGCTTGGGAAGCATTCCTCCAGTTATTGCACCACTGTCAATTAATGCTGTTAGCTCATCATATGGAAGCTCGTAAATCAAAGAATTCTTATCATTGGGGTCTCTAAAAACGCCAGGAACATCTGACAGGAAAGTAAGCTTCTCAGCCTGCATAGCTTTGGCTATTGCACAAGCAGCATCATCAGCATTAATGTTAAATGTGTCATAGTTTTCATCATATCCAACAGGACAGACAACAGGCAGATAATCGTTAGCAATAAGGTCTTGAAGTGGCTTTGGGTTAACACGGTCAATTTCTCCCACCAAACCGATATCTTCACCTTTGGATAGCTTTTTATGAACATGGAGCATTCCTCCATCCTTGCCACTTATGCCAATACTATGAACACCCATTTGCTCAATCATTCTAACCAGAGTCTTGTTTACACGGTTAAGAACCATTTCTGCTATTTCCATGGTGGGCTCATCAGTTACGCGCAGGCCATTCACAAAATGGGGCTCCATTCCTGACTTCTCTACCCATTTACTGATTTCCTTACCACCACCATGTACAATGATTGGTTTGAAACCAACCAATTTCAATAGTACAGCATCCTGAATCACCTGTTTTTGGAGTGATTCGTCTGTCATAGCACTACCGCCGTATTTGATAACGACTACTTTACGATTAAAACGCTCTATAAATGGAAGTGCCTCTATAAGCACCTCTGCCTTTTTTATCAGTTCCTCGTACATATTATTTCTTATTATGATCTATAATCTCCGTTTATCTTTACATATTCGTAGGTCAAATCACATCCCCATGCTGTAGCCTCTTCTGTACCATCATTCATATCACATAGAGCAGTTACATACTCTTGTGAGAGTATTTCGGTAGCTGTCTCTTCGCTATAGCCAGTACTAATACCATTCTCTACAATCTTCAGTTTTCCAGCCTTGCTTTCAAACCAGATATCAACCTTATAAGGGTCAAAGTTAACGCCTGAATAACCTAAAGCACAAAGGATTCTTCCCCAGTTGGCATCGTGCCCAAAGATTGCAGCTTTTGTCAAGTTGGAAGTAATGACACTTTTGGCCAATGTTCTAGCATTCTCTTTTGTGTTAGCATGAACAACCTTACACTCAAACAAGCAGGTACAACCTTCACCATCCCCGGCAATCATCTTGGAGATACCCTCCATCACGGCATGTAGGGCTTGGCAGAACTCATCATAATCTTTACCTTTGCTTTCAATCTTCAAATTACCAGCTGCTCCATTAGCCAACACCATAACGGTATCATTAGTTGAGGTGTCGCCATCCACGGAAACCATATTGAAGGTATCTACAACATCATTACTCAATGCTTCAGCCAAGAGCGATTTACTAATAGCAACATCAGTTGTAATGAAACAGAGCATAGTGCACATGTTGGGATGGATCATACCAGAGCCCTTACACATTCCACCAATAGTTGCGGTTTTGCCTCCTACTTCAAACTGAAAAGCAATTTCTTTGGGCTTGGTGTCTGTTGTCATGATTGATTGTGCAGCAACATGCCCATGATTCAGTGTATTACCTTTCGCTTCCTTTAGCAGAGATATGCCATTTATAATTCTATCGATAGGTAACTGCATTCCAATAACTCCTGTAGAAGCAACAGCCACACTACTAGCATCTATATTTAACAGCTTTCCGGCTGCCTCAGAAGTCTTCTTACAATAGTTCATGCCCTCCTCACCAGTGCATGCATTAGCAATACCTGCATTAATAACAACAGCATGCATATCATCGTAATTATCTATCAGATACCTATCCCATAAGACAGGCGCAGCCTTTACTACATTAGTAGTGAATACGCCTGCAGCAACGCAAGGTCTCTCACTGAAAATGAGAGCCATATCATTGCGGTTCTTGTACTTAATTCCTGCGTTTACACCTGCAGCATCAAATCCTTTGGCTGCAGTTACACCACCTTCAATTTTTTTCATAATTCGTTAAAAGCAATTATATTTTCTTCGTTAATCGTAAAATCGTAATAATTCAAATCAGCACGGGGCTTCCAACCTATTTGGTGCCAAAAAGCATTACCACCATCATTTGTAATGAACGCGATAAGTGCAATCTTATTGATATGCTCTGCTCTTAGAGCCTGCATACAGAAAACCACCATGTCTTTGCCGATCCCTTGACGGCGGTACTCTTCCTTTACACAAACATGATACATATAACCATATCTGCCATCGTGCCCACAAAGGATAGCTCCTATGATTTCACCATCTTTTTCTGCCACGACACTTGTAGTTGGGTTCCTCCTGAGAAAGGCTTCGACGCCTTCTCTTGAATCGTCAACCTTTCTAATGCCAAATCCTTTTATACTTTTCCACAGAGCATATACCTTATCGTAATCTCTGGGAACCATAACCCTCAATTCCATTCCCACTAATTCCTCATGTGTTAGCAAGGGAACATAGGCACTTGTAAAAGCCCCGTCTCTTCGGGCAATCCAAACATAATATTCATATTCTGAATAGCTTGTCCGGCAGCCCCCTTAACCAGGTTGTCCATAGCACCCATCATGATTATTCTATTTGTACGCTCATCCAGTTTGAAGTTTACGTCCACATAGTTACTTCCATGTACATTATGCGTCTCAGGGCATACATCCTTATCAAGCACTCTGACAAATCGTTCGTTCTTATAACAATTATCATAAATGGTCTTCACCTCTTCGTAGGATACAGGGCGTAGCAAATCTGCGTATGCCGTAATAAGGATTCCACGATTCATCGGCACAAGGTGGGGAGTGAAGTTCAACCTTATCTCTTGTCCTGCGATATAACCCAGTTGCTCCTCAATCTCCGGCGTATGGCGATGATTAGTTACACCATATGCCTTGATACTTTCATTCACTTCACAATAAAGGTTCTGTACTTTGGCTCCTCGTCCAGCTCCGGTGGTTCCGGACTTCGCATCAATGATAATACTAGAAGGATTAATCAATCCTGCTTTAAGAGCTGGTTGAATTGAAAGAATCGAACATGTTGGATAACAGCCAGGATTAGCTATCAAACGTGCATTCTTAACCTTTTCTCTGTTGATTTCACAAAGGCCATATACTGCTTCTTCAATAAACTGAGGTGACTTATGCTCAATACCATACCAGTGCTCGTACGTTTTGACATCCTTGATACGGAAATCAGCGCTTAAGTCTATAACTTTTATTTTCTGAAGCACATTCTCTGAGATTAACTCAGCGCATAATCCTTGAGGCGTTGCTGTGAACACAACATCAACTTGAGCAATTAACTCTTCCAAATTGTCCTCTAGGCATTCTGCATCTACCAACTTGAAGAAATTACGATATACGTCTGCATACTTCTTTCCAATATAGCTATGCGAACCATACCATACAATCTTCACATCACTCCGTTGCAATAGCAACCTCACCAATTCACTGCCCGCATAACCTGTCGAGCCAATAATTCCAACTCTAATCATATTATAAGCTTGTTTTTTATGCAAAAATACAAAATACGACTAAAAAATAAAGAATATAGCGGTCTTTTTTTGCCTTTTTTAGTATTTTTACTTACCTTTTGCATACGTATTTGGTTTGAACATAGTAACTATTATGGCTTAAAGCCCGTCTGCCATACGGCTTTGACATCCTCGAGTCATCGACACCGATATTCCCCAGGCGTCATACCTGTGAGGCGACGGAAGTATTTTGAGAAGAAAGAGGGATTGGCAAAGTGCATCTCCTCCGCAATTTGCGCCGCTGACTTGTCTGTATGGTGCAACTCTATTTTGATGCGGGTGATGAGGGCACGGTCTATCCAGTCTTTGGCGGTAGTGCCGCTGGTTTGGCGGATCACGGTGCTCAGGTAGCGCTCCGTGAGGCACATACGGTCGGCATAGTAGTCTATCTGGTGATGCTCGGCACAGTGCTGGGTGACCAGCTGGATAAAGCGGTCGAACATGGTCTGCTCGCGTGAACGACTGTTGGCCTGCTGGTCGGTCTGCTGATGAAACAAAAGATCGTAGTGGTGCATCATGGCTGCTACGAGGGCTGTGACGGTGGGACGATGATAGTCGTCGGTAGAATGAATTAGTTGCCAGATGGTGTCCAGAATCTGTCTGGCAGAGGCGATATCACCCTCGCTGACAGGTAACTGGAAGTCACGCACCTGACCATTGAAGGCCGATGGCATCTGTCCCTGCGCAAAGGGCATGGGGAAGTTGCTGAAGAGTCCCATGCCGAAGATACGGAGGTCGGGCGACAGACGCTTGGGATGGATGATGGTGCCAGGGCCGATATAGACCAATGTGCCGCTCTTGAGGTGGCGGTCTTGCAGGTTGATGTTAATTTCAGCCTCGCCGTTCATGATGATGCCCAAACGGTGATCATTGATGGTAAAAGGTGGCTTTTGGCGCATCAGCAGACTGAACACCGTGCTGTCGCCGCGAACCATTGCCAGTTCGCTATTCATGAATATATGCTCGCGGATTTGCGAGAGGTGTGGTGTGAGAATGTCGCGCATTCGTGTGGCATCCATCAGTTGCGGTTGTCTGTTCATAATACGTCCTTTTTTGTTGGCAAAGATACGAATAAGCGAGCGAAAAACCAAATTTATTTGAGTTTTTCCGAGCGTGAGTATCTTCGAGCGTAGTCTTCAAAGATAATTATTTTCCGCGAAACAATGCTCTGTTTTAATATAAATCGAACAAAAAGAACATTTTTCCATTCTTGCAGATAATACCACGATGAAAAAATAATCGTACTTTTGCACCGGGAATTCAATGACAAAAGATGGTATGAAGAAATTGTTTTTAGCTTTGACGATGTTGCCCATGCTGGTACAGGGGCAGACTCTGGAAGAGTGTCAGCAGGCAGCAGAGAAGAATTATCCGCTGATACAACAGTATGGGCTCATCGGGAAGACCACCGAGTTGACGGTGTCCAATATCCAGAAGGGATGGTTGCCGCAAGTGTCGGCATCAGCACAAACCACGTATCAGAGTGATGTGGTATCATGGCCATCAGAGATGAAAACGATGATGAACGGTATGGGCATCAACATGAAGGGACTGAAGAAGGACCAGTACCGAGTGGGTATCGATGTGCAACAGACGATTTACGACGGTGGCGTCATTGGCAGTCAGAAGCGCATAGCCCGTGAACAGGGCAAGGTACAAACAGCGCAGAACGAAGTAAATATATATCATGTTCGCAAGCGCGTTAACGAGATGTATTTCGGCCTGTTGCTGATTGACGAACAGATCAAGTTGAACAGTGACTTGCGGGCGCTGCTGGCAAGCAACGAAAGCAAACTGAAGTCGATGACTGAGCAGGGCACAGCTGCTGAGAGCGACCTACAGAATGTAAGAGCAGAGCGACTCAACGCAGTGCAGAAGGCGACCGAACTGGCATCGCAGAAGCAGATGTTACTGAGAATGCTGAGCACATTCTGCGGCATAGAGATAAATAACATACAAAAACCGCAAGCGAAAGCTGATGGTGAAAATCTGACGACGGAAAACCACAGACCAGAACTGAAGGCTCTGGATGCGCAAATTGGTGTGCTGAATGCTCAGGAGAAGGCGCTCAATGCCGCACTGATGCCGAAGGTGGGTGTGTTCGCACAGGGCTTCTATGGTTATCCGGGCTTGAATATGTTTGAGGACATGATGCGCCATAAATGGAGCCTGAATGGCATCATCGGTGCACGGGTGACGTGGAACATAGGTGCCCTTTATACCCGCAAGAACGACAAGGCAAAACTGCAGTTGCAGCGTGATATGACGGAGAACAGCCGAGAGGTGTTTCTCTTTAATAACAACATGGAACAGATTCAGCAGAACGAGAACATAGAGCGCTACCGGAAACTGATGGTTCAAGATGGCGAGATTATATCGCTGCGACGGGCTGTGAGAAAAGCGGCAGAATCGAAACTGACACATGGTATCATCGACGCGAACGACCTGGTGCGTGAGATCAATCAGGAGCATGCTGCCTGTGTGCAACATTCAGTACACGAGATTGAAATGCTGAAAGAGATATACGACAACAAATACACCATTGGTGAAAAGTAAGAAAGTAAAAAGGTAAAAAAGTAAAAAATGAAAGATATGGAAAAGAACGAATGTTTAAAGAAATTGGGGTCGGTGACAGGTGTTTTACCCTTTTACCTTTTCACCCTTTTACCTTTTCTTGCTGCCTGCGGAAACAATAAGAAGGACTACGATGCAACGGGTACGTTTGAGGCTACCGAGATAACTGTGTTTGCCGAACAGAGTGGGGCATTGCTTTCTTTCGATGTGGAAGAGGGCGACAAGATTGAGGCGGCTCGACAGGTGGGGCTTATTGACACCACGCAGACGTGGCTGAAGATTCAGCAGATGGATGCCACCAAAGCGGTGTATCAGAGTCAGAAACCTGATATGGAACGGCAGATAGCTGCCACACGCCAGCAGTTGGCTAAGGCCCGGCAGGACGAGCAGCGCTACCGCGAACTGGTAGCCGATGGGGCAGCCCCCTCGAAGATGTTCGACGATGCCACAAGTCAGGTGAAGGTGCTGCAGAAACAGTTGGATGCGCAGATATCATCGCTAAGTACCAGCACTCATGCCCTCGACAAGCAGACAGCAGCTGCCGATGTACAGAAAGCACAGTTGCAGGATATGCTGCGCAAGTGCCACGTCATGACTCCCACCAAGGGAACCATACTTGAGAAGTATGTTGAACGGGGTGAGTTTGTGAGTGTTGGTAAACCGTTGTTTAAGATTGCCGATACCGAGTCGATGCACCTGCGTGCCTACGTTACTTCTGCTCAGTTGCAGAACATCAAGATAGGCCAGCAGGTAAAGGTGTTTGCCGACTATGGCGACGGACAGCGCAAGGAGTATGCGGGCACCATCAGCTGGATATCGTCTCGTTCTGAGTTTACACCTAAGACCATCCTGACTGATGACGAGCGTGCCGACTTGGTGTATGCTGTCAAGGTGGCTATCCGGAACGACGGATTCGTGAAGATTGGTATGTATGGCGAAGTGATATTAAGTGAAAAGTGAATAGTGAAAAGTAAAAAATTTGCTACCGCTATGGATGCTATTGTTGTTAATAACGTATCAAAGTCGTATGGCAAGGTGCAGGCACTCAGCGATGTGTCGTTCTCTGTCAGCAAGGGTGAGGTCTTCGGACTAATTGGCCCCGATGGCGCTGGCAAGACATCATTGTTTCGCATCCTCTGTTCGCTATTGCTGCCTGATGCTGGCACAGCGGCGGTAGACGGTTACGATGTGGTGAAGCAGATGAGTGAGGTGCGTAGCAGGGTGGGGTATATGCCAGGAAAGTTCTCGCTCTACCAGGACCTCATCATCGAGGAGAACCTGAACTTTTTTGCTACGCTTTTCGGTACTACTGTTGAAGAAGGCTACGACACCATCAAGGCCATATACTCGCAGATAGAACGCTTCAAAGACCGCAAGGCGGGGGCTCTCTCGGGAGGTATGAAGCAGAAGCTGGCACTCTCGTGTGCATTGGTACACCAGCCCAGTGTTCTCTTCCTCGATGAGCCCACCACGGGTGTTGATCCCGTGAGCCGTAAGGAGTTGTGGGAGATGCTGCTGATGCTGAAGGAAAGTGGTATTACCATTGTGGCTTCAACGCCTTATCTCGATGAGGTTCGTTGTTGTGAACGCGTAGTCTTCCTCGATCATGGACAGTTGCGTGGCATCGGCACGCCTGATGATATCCTCACCCAGTTTGCCAGCATCTTTAACCCGCCAGACATTGAACACGAGAAAGACACAGAAGTAAAAGACGATAACGTCATCGAGGTGGAGCATCTGGTAAAAGCCTTTGGCTCTTTCCATGCCGTTGATGATATCTCATTCAGCGTTAGGAAAGGCGAGATATTTGGATTCCTGGGTGCCAATGGTGCGGGCAAGACGACGGCAATGCACATGCTGACAGGTCTGAACCAGCCCACCAGTGGAACGGGTAGGGTTGTGGGCTACGACATCCGCACGGAATACGAACAAATCAAGAAGCATATCGGTTATATGTCGCAGCGGTTTTCGCTTTATGAAGACCTCACTGTAGCCGAGAATATCCGTCTCTTTGCTGGCATATACGGCATGAAAACCGACGAGGTGGAGCGCAAGATGGACGAGGTGCTGCGGCAGTTGAAGTTTGAAGATCACAAGGACGATCTGGTGGGTTCGCTGCCACTGGGTTGGAAGCAGAAACTGGCATTCTCTGTCTCTATATTCCACGATCCAGGTGTGGTGTTTCTCGATGAACCTACGGGTGGTGTCGATCCCGCTACACGTCGTCAGTTCTGGGAACTCATCTACGATGCTGCCCATCGTGGCATCACCGTCTTTGTAACCACACACTATATGGACGAGGCAGAATATTGTGACCGCATCTCTATCATGGTGGACGGCAAGATCAGCGCACTCGGCACACCCGATGAACTGAAACAGCGTTTCCACCAACTCGATATGGACCACGTATTTACCTATCTGGCCCGTCAAGCCACCCGTTCAAGCGATTAATTGTATGAAACAGTTTATAGCATTTGTAATCAAGGAAGCCAAGCATATTCTACGCGACAAGCGTACGATGCTGATACTCTTCGGCATGCCTGTGGTGATGATGCTGCTCTTCGGCTTTGCCATCACCACCGATGTGAAGAATGTGCGCACGGTGGTGGTCACCTCTGAAATGTCGCCCCGTACACAGCAGGCTGTAGAACGACTGGCACAATCGGAATATTTTATTATCACGCAGACGGTGAACAC
>CADCFA010000054.1 GCA_902800595.1 uncultured Prevotellaceae bacterium
CACATTAGCTGCTAATGCCTATCTGCTGGCTATGCCTGGCACACCTTGTGTGTTCCTCACTCACTGGAAAGCCTATAAGCAGGAGATTGCCAATATGATAACCGTGCGCAAGGCTGTGGGTATCACTAATACGAGTGCCACAGAGAATATAGCATCAAACAAGGATTACTATGCTGTACAGACAACAGGCACCAATGGCAAACTGCTTGCTGTAGTAGGCACAAAAGCTGAAAGCTACGAACCTGAAGGTTCTGAATGGAAGAAGGCTGTAAGTGGTTACCACTATGTGTATTATGTAAGCGGTATCGATCCTACTGCCATAAAATATCCTGAGATAAATACTGAGGAAGAAGAGGATGGCCAATATGCAGGTGTGCCAACATTCTGCACGATGGAAGAAGGTGACAGATGTGCATTCTTTGAGGCTCCCGCATCCTGGGGCAGTCAGATATTTGTCTGGGCCTGGATGAACGATGGCAAGGGCGAGGACTATCTTGGCACAAGTTGGCCTGGTGTGACAGCTACCAAACTGGGCACAGCCGACAACGGTAACAGCGTATGGAAGTGGGATGTAACTGGCACAACCAATCCCGACAACATTATCTTTAGTGGTGGAGGCGCGCAGACTGATAATATGAAGTTCACTAATGGCGGCTACTACTTTGGTAAAGAAGGCTTGAAAGCTACGGTGACAGCAACAGCTATCCGCAACATCACGACCCAGACAGATGGCGAGACAAAGGTCTATACGCTTGACGGACGCCTCATCCGCACAGCCCCCAACAGTCAGGAGGCCCTGAATGGACTGCCAAAAGGCATTTACATTATTAATAATAAGAAGTTCGTGATTAGATAAGCATAGAATTCATACTTAAATAGGATAATTAAATAGTTAATCCAAGCGAGGATGATGCCTTTCTTATTTGATGAGGGAACGGATAGCAAACCAGCAGTGCAACAAGAAAGTCTGCACCCGTCCGTAATGCCGCTCCATGATATGATAACGCTCCCAGAGCGACTCTCGGTGATGAAGTGTCGTCTGTCCCTCCTCAGTATAGTTGGCAACCACCATTTCCAAGTTCAACAAGGGTATCTTCTCTTTGGCTGCAGCCTTCATCACCCGGATACACCAATCGACATCAGCAGAATAACGATACTGCGTATTATATGGGGTTGCAATGGCGAAGTCTGCACGGACATAAAAGGCTTGATGACAAACGAGCATGCCCTGCTTAAAGGACTTCCAAGTCAGATGCTCTGGTGGTGCCAGACGACGATGACGCAGGAATTTACCATCACAATCCACAATATCTGTATCACC
This sequence comes from uncultured Prevotellaceae bacterium, assembly GCA_902800595.1. GTDB lineage: Bacteria > Bacteroidota > Bacteroidia > Bacteroidales > Bacteroidaceae > Prevotella. Next base: position 1,322 of record CADCFA010000054.1, read on the forward strand.
ATAAAGTACAGCTGGCAGCTGCGACTGATCTATTTTTTCCACAATGCGACTGACGGTGTCTGAAGCAGGAAGGAAATCGCCAGCATTCAGGAAACAGACATATTTGCCATCCAGACCGCGCAGCGCTTTATTCATAGCATCATAGATGCCCTTGTCAGGCTCAGAAATCACCTGTATACGATGGCCGTTATTTGCGGCATTCGACCGTTCGACATAGGCCTCTACCAGCTGGAGCGTTGTATCTGTAGAGGTGCCATCGATAATCATATGTGTAATCTTGGGATAGTCCTGACAAAGTACGCTATCAAGCGTCCGCTGAAGCACGTCAGCGGCATTGTAGGTTACCGTCACATAAGTCATTCTAATCATAGTCCGTAATGTCTAAAGGCTTGCGCCTGATGATACACATCGAGGTATTTTAATGCCACACTTTGTTGTGAGTAGTTCTGCATCACTTTCTGAACAGCATTCTGACTCAGTTTCTCATAATCTGCCTCTGACAGGATCCAACGGATACCTTGAGCCAGATCCTCTGCATGGCGGTATTCAGCCACATAGCCATTACGACGGTGATCTATCTCCTCAGGGATACCACCTACCTTAAAACCAACACAAGGCACACCACACGCCATCGCCTCCATGATGGTATTTGGCAGATTCTCAGAGAGGGATGGTAGCACAAACACATCAACAGCCTGATAAACATCGACTATCCGCTGCTCTTCGTTCACATAACCTAAGGGATAAGCCTCCAGTGACAACTGCGACACCACCTCTTCCGCATGACCACCAAGAATCACCACCGCAGTATCAGCCAACTGCAACTGCTGACAGGCTTCTATCAGATAGTCCATGCCCTTATTCACATTCGTAACCCGCTGTGAAGCAAAGAGAATCAGTTTCTTATCAAGAGGCAGCCCCAGTCGCTGACGGGCTTCCTGCTTATTACCCACTTTATAAATACGCGTGTCTATGGGATTGGGAATACTTGTTATCTTCTGGCCTTTCAGCAAGGCACTACGCTTTGCCTCAGACTCCAGCCAACGACTACAAGCAACGAAATAAATGCTTCCGCCGGCCAGCATCCGCTGTTTGCGCCGCCATACAATAGTAGAGAAATCATTTGAAGACCCACCACCAGGCAATAGCCGACAATGCTCACATTGTGTAGTGAAGCGTTCACAACCTAAAGTGACATGACAAAGCGCTGTTGCTGGCCAGATATCATGCATGGTCCATACAACGGGTTTACCACTTTTCAAGATCTTCTGAATAGTTTTGAGTGAGAGCATACCCTGATTGATCCAATGAAGATGAATCACATCAGCCTCCTGAAACTCAGGCAACTTGGTGATGTCAAAACCTGCATTGGCTATATCAACCTCAAAAAGATGCTGACGAGAGAAATGCAGGCGGCAGAAAACCACGAGTCGCTCCCAGAGAAAATGCCAACGAAGACGGGGCGAATGAGGCAACGGCACGACTGTCAGGGCATCAGTCTCCTTATCACGCACCAGCATTTTCGCCTTTGCACCATTGTTATTCAGCGCCTTCATCAGTCGGTTGGCAGCTACTGCAGCACCACCCGTACGCTCACTTGTATTGACGATCAGTACTCTCATAATCTCTTAGCAGTTACAAAGGTACAACAAGTTTTGTTAAAAACAAGCTAAAAAGCATAAATATTTGTTGTTTGCGCACACAAGTGGTTGATTTACGTCAAGAACACATGGTTTTTATGCATAAATTATGCTATAACTCTTGCGGGAAACAAAAAATCGTCGTACCTTTGCATCGTCAAAAGGTTAATAGATTGTTTTAGGTTAGTAGTAATATTTATAGTTTTAGGTTTTTAGTTATTGGTAAGAGAACGCCGTGAGGCTCCCATTTAAACTTTCAAATTTTTAGCTCTGTGAGCTGAAAATTTCTTTTAGAGAAAAGGATTTTTAGTTAAACATAGGCTTTTTTTGATGCTGCTGCTCGAGAGAGTTGCGGCATCTTTTTTTTGGTTGTTTGCGAAAAAATGTGTACCTTTGCACCCAAATTACGAATATAATGAAAACAAATAGGCTTAAAAGCCTCTTGCTGATTGGATTAATGGCCTTTTGCAACCTTAATGTTTATGGACAGGAAGAAGATGGACAAATCATAGAGCACGAGGGAAACAAATACACTATCCATGTAGATCGACTGAATCCAGACCCAGAGATGTCATTGCTTGATGTGTTGCATCTCTGCCCGGAATTCATCTCCGCAGATGGTCACGATATCATTGAGGACTACCTCCTGTCAGTCGATGATATCATGCTGAGCGGTGATTACAGGCCATTGCTGGAAAACATCAAGGCTTGTGATCTCAGCGATATCATCGTGTGTAACTATGGTGCTGTCAACAATGCGATGGATGGCATCACTGGCAGTATAGATCTCCAGTTCAAGGAAGGCAGCAAGGGACTTGACGGCAAGATCGCCTTGCAAGGTAGTACCTATGGCAACGGAAGACTGTTTACCAATATCACCAGCACAGCAGATAAAGTCACTGTACGTGGTTTCGCGCATACCAGTCTGAATTACGAGAACTATGATGGTCTGGAAAACAGTCATCTCACCACACATGGTACTGTCGAAGATGCTTTGGTTTTTCTAAACTGGAGACCTTCTGAGAATGATGAACTGCGACTCAAATTCATGCAGGGATTTCGCGGTAGGAATAGTAAAATTATTGCCTCTCAGGGGGCTGATGCAACACCTTTACCGAATTATGAGCGAAGAGGAGAGTTATCGGCTGCCTATGAACGCAACCTCAACGATAAGGGAGCCGTACTTTACTTAGAGTCAGGATTGGGCTATACCAACAACCTCAATGAAATTTATAAGACTCGGTTTGCCGTTGCTTCATGGATCACAGAGTTCACCATACCCCTCTGCCAGGATTTGTCGATGATTGCCGGATGGGAGATTGACTATCTGAACAGCTGGTTCATCGATGTCAGACGAGAGCAATATCTGAACAATGACCTCTACGTGCAATTCGACTATACCCACGGACCTTGGATCCTCAGTCTGGGCGACCGTTTCCGTATCAACAACTTCTGGAATAGGCCACTCGTCACTGAAGACAATCCCCTGTGGTCATATCATCGCAATGAGCATGCCTTACATGCCAGCATCGGCTATAAACACCAGCGCCATATCATTCAAGGCACTTTCAGCCGCAGCTACTTAAATCCAACGATCATTGATTTTTTCTTATTAAGCGACGAACAAGAAGACAACTATCAGACCGACTTTACCACCCACCTGGCCTGGCGCGCTGAGGCACGCTATAACTACCAGACCAAGAATCTGGTGCTGACAAGCAGTCTGCAACATACCAGAATGACTGATCTGCTGTCACCTAATGAATATCTGACAGGCCTCAGAACATCAGTCACATGGAACAAAGGAGATTTCCGACTCACCGCTGGTGCCAATTTCTACCACAAGCATATCAGCGGAAGGAAAGACATTATGGAACCCGTCTATAACAATTTCTATCAGCTGAAACTGGCACCCACCTGGTTGTTGGGCAAGGGATTCCGCCTATCGTCTGTCTTACTCTATACCAGCCGGCAGCATACTTATTATGAGATACATCCGCATCTCTTTGCCTCTGTCAAGGTGAATAAAGACTTAGGGCGACACTGCAACCTCTTTGCCGACTTCCACGACATCGCAGGTCCACAGACAGGTTATACATTTGATATAGTAGATACCTATCAGAACCGGGCTCTGACCATCGGACTGACTTTCTATCCTTTCAGAAAATAAAAGAAGGATTAGTCTTTCTCTATCAGACAGACAGCATAGGCAGAGATACCCTCCTCACGTCCTGTGAAGCCTAACTTCTCGGTAGTTGTGGCCTTGATGGAGATATCATCCACATCACAACCACAGATTTCAGCTATGCAGGCTTTCATCTCAGGGATACGAGGATTCATCTTCGGACGCTCGGCACAGATGGTGGCATCGATATTTCCCAACCGATACCCCTTGGTGGCAATCAGCTCGATGGTCTTCTTCAAGATCACCTTACTGTCCATGCCGTCGGTAAACTCGGCGGTATCAGGGAAATGATAACCGATATCTCGCATATTGGCAGCACCCAACAAGGCATCACAGATGGCATGCAACAGCACGTCAGCATCGCTATGGCCCAGCAGTCCCTTACTATGTTCAAGTTTGATACCACCCATCCACAGGTCACGACCTTCTACTAACTGATGGACATCATAGCCCATTCCAACTCTTATCTTCATATCCTTGCCTTTTTACTTTTTTACCTTTTTACCTTTTAAACAGATCCTTGATACCATCTATATCGAAAGCCAGTGTGAACCGCAGGGTCTGGTCAAGCGGATTGCTGCGAGCCGTAGCAATCACATAACCCACATCGAGCGAGAACACACTCATACGGAAACCACCACCCACCGTAAAGTACTTCAGGTTACCCTTCGACTCACTCTGGTGATGATAGCCCGCACGCAGCGAGAACTGGTCGTGATAGACATATTCCGCACCTACGCTCCACTGAATCTCCTGCAACTCTTCCTTAAAACCACCAGGTGCATCACTGAAGCTCTTGAAGATACCACTGATGGAGCTCACATCACTATACTCACGACGCACACGATCCTGATAGTCGCTGTTTGACTCACCCTCCATCTGTTTCGGCACAGTGGGCACCATCAGCTTATTGGCATCTGCCGCGATGGTGAAACGGTTATATTCATCGATGGGAACCATCAGCGAGGCACCCAGTCGCATGTTGGCTGGCAGGAACTGGCTCTCATCGTCACCATAATAGGAAATCTTACTACCGATATTGGAAAGATTCAGACCAATACCCAACTGGCACTCCCGACTTCCCAGCATGATATAGTTGTTATAGTACATCGCCAGATCGGCAGCAAAGGCCGAAGCAGGCTTAGAGTCCTCACTGTAGTCATAACGTAAGTCACTGTGTATCCAACGGATGGCAGCTGCTAAAGCAAACTTCTCACTCAGCATCATTGAGTAAGCCAGGTCAATAGACATCTCGTAAGGCTTTACCGTCATGCCGTCGTCGGCAAACACCTCACCCAACGAGAAATAACGCAGTGAAGCACTGAGTGCGGAATAGTTTCCGATACGATAATAGCCGGCCAGATAGGCCAGATCGATATCGTTGACCAGCTTGCGCAACCAAGGGGTATAGTTCAGGGCGACACCTGCGCGACTGATACAGAACGGATATTTGGCAGGATTCCAATACTGCGAGTTCACGTCAGGATCAGTGGCGACACCCACATCACCCATACCAGCAGCACGGGCATCAGGGGCGATGGTCTGCGACACTACAGCATGCTCCACAGGATTGAACATCATGTTCTTATCTTCATCCTGCGCAAAAAGAGGTGAGAAGTAAGTGGTGAGAGGTATTAGAATACCTGTCACTATCACCCGTCTCAGCAAATGTCCGCTATCTTTCTTTATCTCCATATCGTTTCCTTCTTCTCTTATAACGTTACCTTCTCTTAATTATTGCTTAGTACAATCAATTTATTGGTGTGGGTGGCACTGAGACCACTATTGCCTTCCACCTGAATACGGTAGATATAAACACCCGTCATCAGTCTGCTGCCGCCATCTATCGTCAGATCCCAGTCGATCGTAAAAGTACCATCCGTCGGAATGCCGCTCTTCACATATTTCCACAACTGGCGGCCAGACATATCAAAAACATCAAGTGTCGCATCCACCATACTGTTGCTACGATCATGGTTGACGATAAAAGACGTGTGAGTCGTAGCAGGATTCTTCGTACAGATGACACTGATACCTCCATCACTGCCTGATGCATCCACATTGAACACCAGTTCTGAGGTCGAGGAATTGTTCAGTACATCCCAGGCTCTGAACAATAGCTTATGACGACCAGGTGTGAGTTCTGGCAACGTGAAGCCAACAGTGCCGCTGCGATAGTCGCCAAAGTCGAAGTTGAAATAGCTGTTCAGATTATAGGTCTTTGCCGGATCGCCGTCAATCACCAGCTCTAGGTCGTGCCCCACGGAACTGCCCGAGGCATTGATACCACTGTCGTCATAGAGCTCAGCCCCGAAATAAGGCGTTGCATTCACCGTACCACCATTCGTAAACGACTTCGAGTTCAGATAACAGAAGATCGAAGGTCCGATAGAGTCTGTCTGAGCCTCACCACTGCCGTCCAGCGTAAAGCTGTCGTTGGTGCCATGATAACGCTGCTGACCATCCTTACTGATAGCATAAAGCGTCATCAGACCAGTACCCTCGTCATAGCTGATATCCTTTGGTACGGCAAAGGTAAAGTCGAACAGCCCATTGCTCACGGTATTGGATCCCTGATAGAGCGTGCGTGTACGATCCTCATACACAAAGGGTTCCCTTGCCGATGCCTCATCGTTCTGTCGGCATACGATGATCTCTTTGGCATCCTGAACCATCGCCGTCACCACACCATCGAAGGATGAATCTGATACCACATGTCCCTTTACCTTCACGATAGAGCCGGCAGACAGTTGGATGGTGGAACCTGCCGACTGACCATTGATGCTGTCGATGATGATCTCTGGCTGCGGACAAGCCAGCTTCAGCGCAGGATCACCTAACAGCGAGTATTGTAACTTGTTAGGCGACGTATCACGCCCCTGTTCCACCAGATCGCACTTCGCCTGTCGCACAGCCTCACCGATGGTATAGCCTGGTCGCAGTACATAGTCGGTAAAGGTGGTGTTCATCTGTTCATTATAACTGGCATACACCGTGCGGGTGGTACCAAAGAAGGCCACGCCCCCACCCTGCGGATTAAACATCACCGTCTCACCAATATTATCCTCTTGTCCGTCGAAGGGCATGATGTCGCATGAGGCTGTCACCCAGAGGGGGAGATGATCAGTGGTGGAGGTCTCGAAATCTTTCAGCTGCATCACCAGCTCGTGCGACAAGGCATAAGGGGCACCATGTCCGCAATAGTTCATCATCAGCGCACCAGCAGTCATCTGCTGCTTAATCAGCTGCGTCACATCCGGATAGGCATAGCCCGTAGATGAAGGAACCCGCTCGTAGGCATCCCAATAGATCTTCTTAATCTGGTAAGCCGGATGGTTGGTCTCTATCAGTGTAGCCACCTTGTCGGCTGCTGCCATGTGGGTATTCTCATTACCGTCGTCACCCATCATACAGATGGTGTTCTGCCAGGCGCCAGCATATTTGTTGGTGGCATAGTTGAGCAGCTTGTCTGTCAGCACCTGAGCCTCATCGGCTGTTCTGGCAGGCAGTCGGCCTACTGCCACATCGGGCTTTCCCAGATACACCGTCATGCCGTTTCGCTCCTCCTGGATCTTCTCCTCATCATCGAGCAGACAGAAGAAGTCGTCACTCACATAACAGTTCACATGACTGAAGGCGTTCTCACTCTCAAAGCAAAGCAGGAAGTCGTCAGGCTCATAGCCCTTCCACTCACTACAGTGCATCCGGTTGTCCCATGCACCATCGCCTAAAAGCAGAATATAGCTGGGCAGATCAGCCCTTGTCTCAGCCCGATCATAGAGCATCTTCATATAGCGGCGATAAGCTGTGGCATCAGGCGTACCGCTGGAAAACTCATTAAACAGTTCGTCGGCAGGCACGATTCTCACACGGAGTCCGTCCTGCTGTTCGTGATGCGCCTTGATGCGCTCTGCCTGCGACAACTGCGCCTGATTGGTTGGAATGATAATCACCATATCCACTGCCTCATCGGCATGATGATCCTGGTTGGTGATATGATACACATACTCAGGCGCCGGCAGGTCTGCTGCCTGCAAGTCTGGCAATGGATTAGGCGCCACAAGACTTAAGGAGAGATAGTCCAGGCGCAATGCCTCACCAGCCGTCTGCGTAATCGTCACGGTGTTAGTGCCATCGAGGGTTCCGGACAGGGGGAAGTCCCATATCGTTTTTTCCGCTTCCGTATATTCATCGAGGTGAGGCTGCTTGGCAACTGTTCCCACCAGCGAGTCGTTGAAGGCAATGGTAGCCTCGAAGGCCGCATCATAGGTCAGAGCCACAGAGAGCGTACCCTTGGCACCATTGGCTGAGAGTTCATACTTCTGGGGAGAACCCAACGTAAAGAGTGTCTTGTCAAAGAGCTGGCGACCTCCATGATACCAGGCATAGTCATCTACCTCGTAGAGCGAATGATAATCGTTGGGACTCGGATAGCAGACCGCCTTCAGCAGCTCCTCACTGATCGTCAAGGGCTCTTCTTCGTTCTCCGTCAGGAAATAATAGCCATAGTCTGAATAGGGATTGCGGATGCGGACGGTAGCCTCTGGCGACTCCCAGTTTACGGGACCTACGGCATAGAACACCCGCTGGCTGCCGATCGTACACGTAGGCACCTCCGTCAGATCATCCGTCTCCCGCAGGTAATCACCTGTCAGGCTTTCTGGCTGCAGGGCACCCCCATAGCCGTAGATCTTCACCTTCGAAGGCTGCTTAAAACCACAACGCTTGATAAGCTCATCGGAGAGCTGATAGAAGCCCGTAGCCGGCACACGGATCTTTGCCCAGGTACCTTCACGAAGTACGGAGTGCTCCACATAGCGGGCGGGCTCGTCCTCTGTCCTCGTTCCTGCCCTCAAGAGAGGTACAGCCTTCACATCCAGCATGAAACTCACTAACTTCTGGTATCTGCCGTTCCTATAAACCAGGGGCACAAACGACACATCGAGCAATCCCTGCCGGCGCGCCACACTGACGTGCTGCATCACCTTTGGCAGCTTCGGCAACGGTGCACCGCTGATCTCCTGATAACGACGGACATCAGCCTCGCTCATATTGATAAACTCTGGATAGGCGATGCTGACGGTATAGACTGAATCGGCATAATGAGGTCCCAGCTGCTTCTGCCAGGTGAAGACAGGCAGCAACGAGTCGATCTTGACCTGACTGGCGGTCAGATCAAAAATCGCCTGCGCCTCTGCTGTCAGGCAGAAGCTCATCATGATTAGGCAGCTTATGAGCCTTCGCATACGCTTCATCAGTCTATAAACGTATCACAAGGCTCTTTTATTGCATCATTTACAATTAAACTCCAGCACTTTGCGCTCTTCGAGCCACCCCTCCAGATGGTCGTCAATATGTACGGGGCCCACACCGGCTGGCGTGCCAGTATAAAGGATATCACCCGTCTTCAGCGTAAAGAACTGTGAGATATAGGCGATGATCTCATCCACCCGATAGAGCATATCCGAGGTACAGCCCTCCTGCACGGTCTTCCCGTTGATGTCCAGATGAAAGTGGATGCGCTGGATATCAAGGAACTTCTCTTTCGGCACCCACTCGCCGATGGCGGCAGAGCCGTCGAAACCCTTGCAGATCGTCCAGGGCTGTCCAGCCTCCGAAGCCTTCTTCTGCAAATCGCGCGCCGTAAAGTCGATACCCACAGTCAACGCATCATAGTAACGATGGGCAAACCGCTCCGGGATATTCTTCCCCAAGCGACAGATACGTACCACCACCTCTGTCTCATAGTCGATACGACCCAGATGGTCAGGAATAAAGAACGGCTTCCCCTGATTCAGGATGGCAGAATCGGCCTTCGTAAAGATCACAGGCTCATCAGGGCGCTTCAGTGTCCCGTGCAGTTCCTGATTATGTGCGGCATAGTTCATGCCAATAGCGAATATCTTCATACCTTATTATATAATTTGGGGCAAAAATAAAAAAACTTATTGTAAAAACCAAATTTTGCACCCAAAAAGATGACAGAGTAGAGGCGCTTGGTCTGGATGACAGAAAAAGGGATTACGCCCATGTTTGCCGAAGATGATGACTTTTATGTTGGACACAAAAAGATTTTTTCATTCAGAAAATTGAAAAGCACTATACATTCCTACATTTTCTTTGTAACGTATTGGTTATTAATCGTTTAATGGATGTATAGAGACTACATAAAATCACGCAGCTATACATGATTTGAGAAAAATCAGGGCTTTTTCGATTGAAAATCAGGCTTAACTTGCTGTTTGTCAACTTGTTTCACGACAGTATTCTAAAAGGAAACAAGTTGTTTCCTACGATGAAACACTTTGTTTCTATAAGGGAAACAACTTGTTTCCAATGTTAATACACCTATGAAACAATGTCATCTTTATGTCGAAGATGATACCTGAATGAGCCGAAAACATGGCTTTAACCCCCTCTGAATGTATAGACGATTGTTAAAATGAAGGCACTATACACCCAATAACTAACACATCATCAGTAAGTTACAAAGAAAATGTAGGAATGTATAGTGTTTTTCAATTTTCTGAATGAACAAAAAGTTTTGTGTGTAGAGGAAGAAAAACTTGGAAGATAAAAGAAAAATGCCTGTCTTTGCAGCGACAAATCCCGCCCGCTTCCCATAAGAACAGCGTACCCAGCGGGACATTTTTCTTAAATTGTACTATTATGAGATACACAAAACAAGCAATAACGCTGGCACAGAGAAAAACAGGGGGCGGTTCCGCTGACCACATTATTGTATCACGAAATAGCCCTTGTTGAATGGTTAGGGTTAAAATGCGTGTGAATTTATACCTGATATTGTCAAGGATATAGAAAAAGGAGTGAAGAAAATGAAAAAAATATCCAAAAGTTTGGAACATAAGGATATTTATACTAACTTTGCAACCAGAACGTAAGCCGTGAGAGGTCGATGTATATGGGTAGTGCCAAGTCCCCGCCCGCATAGCATCACATGAGAATGTAAACCGCCTCCCATGCAGTTGGGGCAAAATTAAAGGCATCCGTTAGGGTGCCTTTTCTAATTATATACTTTCAATGGAATACCAGCAATTGTTAGATTTAAATGTAGCAAGTTAATGGTCAGGGGGCGGTTCCGCTAATCATAAAATAGCTTCTCACAAGGCTTGCAAAGCCACCTTTTGGGTGAAAAGTGGCAGAAAAGGCCTTATCGCTCTGCCTATCTTTTCCCGTATTTCTTTAATATGCTGTCTGAAGGTGCCAATCGTCAGTGACGAGGGGCGCAGGGGTGCCCACCGCACACAAAATAAATCGGCACCGCTTGGAGGCGATGCCGATTCTTTTTAATATTGTGTGACTTATGAATTAGTCAGCAACGAGTGTGAAGCGCTTGAAAGCGGTGATCTTCAGATCCTTGTCCTGCTTAGCGAGCCACTGAGCAACAGTAGCCTTGTCGCCGTCGCCGAACTGGAACTCCTGGTCAACCAGGCAGTTCTCCTTCAGGAACTTCTGAACACGGCCCTTGGCGATGTTCTCGATCATAGGCATCTTCAGCTGAGCCTCACCTTCGGCCTTTGCCTCTTCCTTGATCTTACGAGCCTCGTCGGCCTGAGCCTGAGTCAGCCAGCCCTTAGCCATGTTGCTCTCGATGTGATCCTCAGAGTCAACGAGGTTGGGGTTCAGACCAGCCTTCTTCAACTTCATCTCTACGAACTTCTCAACCTGCTCTTCTGCTCTACACTATCCTTGTCGAGAGCTACGGGCTTCATGGCAGCCACCTGCATAGCTACGAGGTGACCCTGCTCAGCAGCAGGCTTGTTGGTCTGTACCATCGTGCAGAGCGTGTGCTTACCCATGTGGTCATAAACCTCGATGTTCTCACCCTCGAGCGTCAGGTAACCATCGAGCTCCATCTTCTCCCCAGTGATACCAGAACGCTGTGTAACAGCCTCCTGAGCGGTCTGACCGTTGATGTCGAGGGCCTTTACAGCCTCGATGTCAGCAGCCTTGGCAGCGATAGCTGCGTCGAGGATGCTCTGGGTCAGGGCGATGAAGTCAGCACCGTTAGCCACGAAGTCGGTCTCGCACTTCAGGGCGATCATAGCAGCGAAGCCATTAGCGCTCTTTACGAGTACACAACCATTTGAAGTCTCACGGTCGCTACGCTTAGCAGCGATAGCGAGGCCACGCTCACGGAGGAGCTCCTTAGCCTTTTCGAAGTCGCCCTCAGCCTCAGTCAGAGCCTTCTTTACGTCAGCCAGACCAGCGCCGGTCATTGCGCGAAGCTTCTTGATATCGTCAATTGAAATTGCCATTGTTTTTTAATTTTTACATTCTTACATTCTTACATTTTACTCAGCAGCGGGAGCCTCCTCAGCCTCAGCTTTTGGAGCCTCTTCCTTGCGAGCCTTGCGGGCAGCACGCTTGGGCTTAGCCTCCTCGCCATCAGACTCAGCCTGAGCCTCAGCAGCCTTCTCGTCGGCCTTCTCTGCCTTACGCTCCTCGATACCCTCAGCGATAGCGGTGCAGCAAGCATTGAGGATAACCTCTACGCTATCCTTAGCATCGTCGTTAGCGGGGATTACGAAGTCGATATTGTTAGGATCAGAGTTGGTATCAACGATACCGAACACAGGGATACCCAGACGGTTAGCCTCACGAACGGCGATATTCTCCTTCAGCACGTCAACAACGAACAGAGCGCTTGGCAGACGAGTCAGGTCAGAGATAGAACCGAGGTTCTTCTCCAGCTTGGCGCGCTGACGTGTGATCTGCAGCAGCTCACGCTTTGAAAGGTTTGAATATGTACCATCAGCCATCAGCTTGTCGATGTTCGCCATTTTCTTAATGGCCTTACGGATTGTGGGGAAGTTGGTAAGCATACCACCGGGCCAGCGCTCGATAACGTATGGCATATTGATGCTTGCAGCCTTCTCTGCAATCACTTCCTTTGTCTGTTTTTTAGTAGCGACGAACAGGATCTTCTTGCCACTCTTGGCAATCTGCTTCAGAGCATCGGCAGCCTCGTCGATCTTAGCTGCGGTCTTATGCAGGTCGATGATATGAATACCGTTACGCTCGGTATAGATGTAGGGAGCCATTGCGGGGTTCCACTTACGCTTCAGGTGGCCGAAGTGACAGCCGGCCTGCAGCAACTGGTCAAAATTTGTTCTTGCCATTTTGATTTTCTTCTTTTTAAATTGTTTACTTTCTTTTTAATCTTTGTTAGATCAACCAAGTGGTAGTCTAGTTCGACTAGTACGACTAGTTTTTCTAGTATAACTATCCAGAATCCACTCAGTTTAGATACTAAACATAGTCCAGTATGATTAACGCTTACTGAACTGGAAGCGACGACGAGCCTTGGGCTGACCTGGCTTCTTACGCTCAACCTCACGGCTATCACGTGTCAGGAAACCTGCATCCTTCAGCTTCTTCTTGTCTTCTTCGTTAATTTTCACCAAAGCGCGGGCGATAGCGAGACGGAGTGCCTGGCTCTGACCAGTGAAACCACCACCATCGAGGTTTACTTTGATGTCGTACTTCTCAGCTACTTCGAGCAGGTTCAGCGGCTGCTTAACCACATACTGCAGGATAGCTGAAGGGAAATATACCTCTAAATCCTTCTTGTTGATC
>CADCFA010000055.1 GCA_902800595.1 uncultured Prevotellaceae bacterium
ATGTATAATGTAGATGATGATAGTATCTCAATACTTTACAAAAATGGTGATATCCGTGACATTTCAGAAGCTTCAGAATTGCTAAATGTTCAATTACTTTCTAAAAAAATAAGAAAATATTATCTCAGTTATCAAAGATTTGAGTAATTTTTGCTATCTTTGCCGAAATAATACATAAAAATCAGAATTATGGAATTTACAGCCAAACAAATTGCGGAGCTGATCCAAGGAAGAGTAGAAGGCAACGAGGATACAGCCGTCCGCACTTTTGCAAAAATCGAAGAGGGAACAGAAGGAGCCATCTCGTTCCTGTCGAACCCCAAATATACCCATTATATTTATGATACCAAGTCGAGCGTTGTGCTTATCAACGAAGATGTAGAGCTGGAGAAACCCGTCAGCTGCACGTTGATTCGTGTAAAAAACGCCTATGAGTGCGTGGCAAAGCTGTTGCAGTTCTACGAGTCAATGAAACCCGCCAAGACTGGCATCGATCCACTTGCCTCTATCTCAGCCAAGGCTAAGGTTGGCAAAAATGTATATATCGGTGCTTTTGCCGTAATTGGTGATGGTGCAGTGATTGGGGATGGCACTCAGATCTATCCTCACACTGTTATCGGCGATCGTGTACAGATAGGCCAGAAATGCTTGTTCTACCCCCACGTAACCATCTATCAGGGATGTCAGATAGGAAATAACGTGACAATACATGCCGGTAGCGTAGTAGGTGCCGACGGATTTGGATTCGCACCTAACACTGAAGGTTACGACAAGATTCCACAGATTGGTATCGTGGTTATCGAGGATAACGTAGAGATTGGTGCCAACACCTGTATCGACCGCTCTACTATGGGACAGACCACCATCCACAAAGGTGTGAAGCTGGACAACCTGATTCAGGTGGCTCACAACTGTGAAATTGGCGAGAACACCGTAATGAGTGCTCAGGTTGGTCTCGCAGGATCTACCAAGATTGGTGCCTGGTGTATGGTAGGCGGACAGGCTGGATTTGCAGGTCACATCCAGGTAGCCGACAAAACATTTGTAGGTGCCCAGTGTGGTGTTATCAGCAATACCAAGGGCAACGGCGAACAGCTTATCGGGTCGCCGGCAGTTAATCCTAAGATGTACTTCAAGGCAAGAGCCATTGATGCCAAGTTGCCCGATATGTATCGCCAAGTGACAGCCCTGCAGCGTGAGCTCGACGAACTGAAAGAAAAATTGAAAGACTGAAAACTGAATAATTAAGGATATGAAACAGAAGACTTTGAAAGGCAGTTTCTCTTTGTTTGGAAAAGGACTGCATACAGGTTTAAACCTGACGGTTACATTTAATCCAGCACCAGAAAATACGGGTTATAAGATCCAGCGTATCGACTTGGATGGACAGCCAATAATCGACGCTATAGCCGAGAACGTAATAGATACTCAGCGTGGTACTGTATTGGGCAAGGGTGACGCACGAGTTTCGACTGTAGAACATGGTTTGTCTGCCCTTTATGCTTTAGGAATAGATAATTGTATTATTCAGGTAAACGGTCCAGAATTTCCTATTCTCGATGGTTCCGCCATCCAATATGTCAACAAAATAAAAGAAATTGGCGTTGAAGAACAGAATGCCCCTAAGGATTATTATATAATCCGTAAGAAGATAGAGGTTAAAGATGAACAAACTGGGTCGTGCATTACAATTCTGCCTGATAACGACTTCTCTCTGACAGCCATGTGTTCGTTTGAATCGAAGTTTATTAATAGCCAGTTTGCTACACTCGACAATTCAGAAGACTACATCAATGAAATAGCAAGTGCTCGTACATTTGTCTTTGTACGTGATATTGAACCACTACTTCAGGCTAACTTGATAAAGGGTGGCGACTTGGATAACGCCATTGTTATATACGAGCGTCAAACCACTCAGGAGCGTCTTGACATGTTGGCTGACATGTTGCATGTGGAGCATCGTGATGCTACGGATCTTGGTTATATCCAGCATAAGCCTCTCCAATGGGAGAATGAGTGTACTCGTCATAAACTGCTTGATATCATTGGTGATATGGCACTGATTGGTAAACCCATCAAAGGTCGTATCATTGCCACACGTCCAGGTCACACCATTAACAATAAGTTCGCTCGCATGATGCGCAAGGAGATTCGCAAGCACGAAATCCAGGCACCTATCTACGATCCAAACGACGAGCCGGTAATGGACGTGAACCGCATCCGTGAACTGCTGCCCCACCGCTATCCCATGCAGTTGGTTGACAAGGTTATAGAGCTGGGAGCAACAACTATTGTTGGTGTAAAGAACATCACATCGAATGAGCCTTTCTTCCAAGGGCACTTCCCACAGGAGCCTGTGATGCCTGGCGTACTGCAGATTGAGGCAATGGCCCAGTGCGGCGGACTGCTAGTACTGAACACGCTTGAGGAGCCGGAGCGCTGGAGCACATACTTTATGAAAATTGATGGTGTGAAATTCCGCCAGAAGGTAGTTCCTGGTGATACTCTGATCTTTAAAGTAGAGCTGTTGGCTCCAGTACGTCACGGTATATCTTCAATGAAGGGTTATATTTTCGTGGGAGACCAGGTGGTAGCCGAAGCTACATTCACTGCACAAATCGTAAAGAATAAATAAAATATGAATCAAATACATCCATTAGCCGTAGTAGATCCCGAAGCTAAGCTTGGTGACGGCAATATTATCGGTCCTTTCTGCGTAATAGACAAGAATGTGGTAATTGGAGATAACAATAAGTTTCTCAACAATGTTACAATTCATTATGGCGCACGCATAGGAAATGAAAACGAATTCTTTCCTGGTTCCAGTATTTCAACAAAGCCCCAGGATTTGAAATTCCAAGGCGAAGAAACCACATGTGAGATTGGCGACAACAATTCTATTCGCGAAAATGTAACTATCAGTCGTGGTACCGCTTCGAAGGGTAAGACTGTTGTTGGTTCTGGTAACTTGCTGATGGAGAATATGCATGTAGCCCACGACTGTGTAATTGGAAATGGCTGCATCATTGGTAACTCAACCAAGTTTGCAGGAGAAGTGGAAGTCGATGATTATGCCATCATTTCTGCCACTTGTCTGTTCCATCAGTTCTGTAAGGTTGGCAGTTATATTATGTTCCAAGGAGGTTCACGCACAAGTCAAGATATTCCACCTTATGTGATAGCTGGCAAAGAGCCCGTTCGCTATGCAGGAGTGAATCTGGTAGGACTTCGCCGTAGAGGTTTCCCACGTGAGACCATAGAGGCTATTCATGAAGCCTATCGTATTATCTACTCTCAGGGTGTACTGAAAGATGGTGTTAATATGGCACGTGCACAGTTCCCTGATTCAAAAGAAGTAGAGTATATCTGCTCTTTCATCGAGAATTCGAAACGTGGAGTAATTAGATAAATTCTCACTCTCTCACCATTGAATAAAACGCTGATAGTCATCACTGGACCTACCGCTGTCGGAAAAACCGCGCTCTGTTTGGATATTGCCACACACTTTGGCATTCCTATCATTAATGCCGATTCACGCCAAATCTACCGTGAACTCAAAATTGGCACAGCGTGCCCCACAGAAGAACAGATGCAACAGGTAAAGCACTACTTTGTTGGCACGCTCGGATTAGAAGACTATTACAGCGCCTCGCTCTTTGAACAACAGGTATTGGAACTGCTTAGTCAGTTGTTTCAGACACATGACTATGCACTCATGGCGGGAGGTAGCATGATGTATATCGATGCTGTATGTGATGGTATCGATGACATACCCACCATTGATGACGAGACACGTGCGCTGATGAAACGACGTCTTGCAGTAGAAGGGCTTGAACAGCTTTGTAAAGACCTGAAGCGGTTGGACCCAGAATACTACGAGATTGTTGACAGACAGAATCCACGACGCGTGGTGCACGCCCTCGAAATCTGCACAATGACAGGTCAGACCTATACCTCCTTCCGCCGACGAGAGAAACGTGAGCGCCCTTTCCGTATCATCAAGATCGGTTTGAACCGTGAACGTGAAGAACTCTATGACCGCATCAATCAACGTGTAGATGAAATGATGGCTAACGGACTATTGGAAGAGGTAAAGGCGATGTATCCCAAGCGCTCTCTCAATGCGCTGAATACCGTAGGCTATAAGGAATTGTTCGACTACCTTGACGGGAAATGGACACTTGAGGAAGCTGTAGAACGAATCAAAGGCAATACACGCCGCTATGCACGCAAACAACTCACATGGTATAAAAAGGATAAGCAGATACGCTGGTTCCACCCTGATGAGAAAACTACAATCATTGACTATATCATATCACAATGAAACAAAAACTTATCGAGATCGCAAATCGAATCTGGCAATGGACGAAAAATCTATGGCTGGGATATAAGAATCTATTCAAAGGGCGCCCTTGGTATGTAAAGACACTCTTAGGTATTATTTCTATTATTGCTGCCTTCTTCATTTATCTGGGAGCAGTAGATATGAACTTCCTCTGGCTTTTCGGAAAGTCACCCTCAATGTCAACCATCAAGAATAAGCGTCCTGCTGAGGCCTCGATGATCTACAGTGCCGACGGCAAGCTGATAGGCAAGTTCTTCAGTGAGAACCGTACGCCAGTGACTTACGAAGAGGTGAATCCTGTATTCTGGAAAGCCCTCATCGATACGGAAGACGAGCGATTCTATCATCATCACGGTATCGACTATCAGGCCTTTGCGGCTGCTTTGAAGGACTATGCCCTGCATCATGATGCACGCGGAGCTTCTACCATCACACAACAGCTGGCAAAAAACCTCTTTCGCACCCGAAGCGAATATTCCACAGGTCTGCTGGGCAACATCCCCGGACTGAAAATGCTCATCCTGAAGAGTAAGGAGTGGATCACGGCCTATAAACTCGAGTTCTTCTTCACCAAGAACGAGATCCTCACACAGTATGCCAACACTGTTGATTTTGGTTCAAACGCCTTTGGCATCAAAACCGCCTGCAAGACCTACTTCAACTGCAAGCCTCAAGACCTGACGGCAGAAAATGCAGCCATCCTCGTAGGTATGCTTAAGGCCACCACCTACTATAATCCGCTGATCAACCCAGAGAACTCACTGAAGCGACGCAACATCGTGCTTGACCTAATGCGCAAGCACAACGACCTGACTCAGGCAGAGTACGACTCGCTGAAGCAGATAGACATCAAACTCGACTACAGCGTGGAGTCAGCCTATGATGGCGATGCCAACTACTTCCGCGAGGCAGTGGCTGACTATCTGAAAGACTGGTGCAAGGACTACTATGACAATCGCAACGCCCTCTACACTGAGGGATTGAAGATATACACCACCATTGACTCACGCATGCAGAAATATGCAGAGGAGGCAGCCGTCAAGCAGATGAAACAGGTGCAGCAGACCTTCAACCAACATTGGGGATCGACAAACCCTTGGCAGGACGAGCGACACCAGGAAATCAAGAATTTCATCGAGGACATCGCCAAGCGACAACCCGTCTATAAGTATCTCTCCAAGAAATTCGATGGCAATCAAGACTCCATCAACTACTATCTGAACCTACCTCACAAGGTGAAAGTTTTCGACTATGAGAAGGGCAAGATAGAGAAGGAATTATCAACGATGGACTCCATCCGCTACATGGTGCGCTTCATGCACTGCGGATTCGTGGCGATGGAACCCCAGACGGGTTATGTAAAAGCCTGGGTGGGCGACATCGACTTCCACTCGTGGAAATATGATAAGGTGACGGCCATGCGCCAGCCCGGCTCAACTTTCAAGCTCTTCGTCTATACGGAGGCCATGAATCAGGGCATCACGCCTTGCGACTACCGAAAAGACGAATACTTCTCAATGAAGGTGATGGATCACGGCAAGGAAGTTACCTGGGCGCCCACCAATGCCGACGGCCACTTCTCGGGTGCCAACATCTCATTGAAGCAGGCCTTCGCCATGAGTATCAACTCGGTGGCAGTGCGTCTGGGGCAGGAGTGTGGCATCGACAACATCGTGAAGACTGCCCACGACATGGGTATCCGCTCGAAGCTCGACGCCACACCATCGCTCACCTTAGGTGCCAGCGACGTGAACCTGCTCGAGATGGTCAATGCCTATTGTACCCCCGTGAACGACGGCAAGCAGATTGGTCCGATTCTCGTCGCCAAGATTGAAGATCGCGACGGTAATGTGATATACGAGGCACCCAAAGAGGGCAAGCAGGTCATTCCCTACCGTTCGGCCTTCCTCGTCCAACAGCTGCTCATGGGTGGTATGAGTGGTACCAGCTCACGCCTGATGGGATTTGTAGGTTACGACAAGGCAACAGATACCGATTTCGGAGGCAAGACAGGTACTTCGAATAACCATTCTGATGCCTGGTTTATCGGCACAACTCCCAAGTTGGTTTGTGGCGCATGGGTAGGTGGAGAATATCGCTCCATCCACTTCCGCACAGGTATGCTCGGACAAGGTAACCGCACCGCTCTGCCCATCTGTGGCTATTTCCTCGGCTCAGTACTAAACGATCCAACCTTCAAGCACTATCGTGTGAAGTTCGGTGCACCGAAGGAAAGTGGACTCTCACCAGAGATGTATAACTGTGGCGGTTATTTCAAGACACCCTCTGATTCCGACTCGATCCGTACCGACTCACTGCATCTGAATGAAGGGGGTGACGAGTTCATTGAGCTCGATGAGCACGGGAACCCGATGCCAAAGCACAACCCGGCAAATCCCGATCAGATGAATGCCCATCCGAATCATGCACCCCACGGAGAGGCAACGCTTGAGGAAGAAAAACATCAGACCATCTGAACCCAAGCCCATCCCGATGCAGCTCGACTTAGACAATAAAGAGTGGCAAGATGCACTCCAGATTATAAACTTTACCCGTCGCTCGCTCTTTCTTACAGGAAAGGCTGGCACGGGTAAATCTACTTTTCTGCGTTATGTGGCAGAACACACGAAGAAGAAGCACGTGATACTTGCCCCAACAGGTATCGCCGCCATCAATGCCGGTGGCTCTACACTGCATAGTTTCTTTCGTCTACCTTTTCACCCTTTACTGCCAAACGATTCGCGATATAGCTGGCGACATATCAAAGAAACATTGAAATACACGGGTGCCCAGCGCAAACTGATTCGTGAAGTAGAACTGATCATCATCGATGAGATTTCAATGGTCCGGGCAGAC
Organism: uncultured Prevotellaceae bacterium; assembly: GCA_902800595.1. GTDB lineage: Bacteria > Bacteroidota > Bacteroidia > Bacteroidales > Bacteroidaceae > Prevotella. Next base: position 7,202 of record CADCFA010000055.1, read on the forward strand.
ATTATTGATTTTATCGACAAGATTCTGCGCGTCTATACTCGCAACCCCGAGCCCTTTGGTGGCAAGCAGTTGCTATTGGTGGGTGATATCTACCAATTGGAGCCAGTATTGAAGGATGAAGACCGCCAACTGCTGCAGCCATTCTATCCCAGCTCCTATTTCTTCAACGCCAAGGTATGGCAGCAGATGCCCATTGTCTCGATAGAACTGCGCAAGGTGTATCGTCAGAGTGACGAACGATTTATCGCCATCCTCGACCGCATCCGCAACAACACCTCTACCCCAGCCGACCTTGATGCGCTGAATGCAAGAGTAGCTGCTGATACCTCACAGAAAGGCATGAGCATCACCCTTGCTGCCCGCCGTGACACGGTAGATTACACCAACGAACAGCATCTGACAGCACTCGATGGCGACCCCATCACCTTCACAGGAGAGATTAAAGGTGACTTCCCTGAGACCTCACTTCCTACACCAATGGAACTGCAACTGAAACCAGGCGCACAAGTGATCTTTATTAAGAACGACAAAGACAAACGCTGGGTGAACGGCACACTTGGCACCATCGAATATATCGACGAGGAAGAAGGCATCATAGGCATCATCACCGAAGACGGCCACGCATGGGATGTAGAACGTGAGATCTGGGAGAACATGCGCTATACCTTCAACGAGAAGGAAGAGAAAATAGAAGAGCAACTCTTAGGCACTTACACCCAGTTCCCCATCCGACTGGCATGGGCGATTACCGTTCATAAGAGTCAGGGACTCACCTTCAACCAAGTATTGATAGACTTCGGAGGTGGCGGTGCCTTTGCGGGCGGACAGACCTACGTGGCACTCTCACGCTGCACCTCGCTCGAAGGTATCACCCTGAAAGCCCCATTGCGCCAGAGTGATATCTTCGTACGAGCAGAAGTGGTGCAGTTTGCCAACCGCTACAACGATCAGACACTGATAGCCCAAGCCATGCAGGAAGGCAAGGCAGACCGTGAATATCACGATGCCGTAAAAGCCTTTGACCAAGGCGATTTCGAGAAATTCCTCGAGAGTTTCTATAAGGCTATCCATTCACGCTACGACATCGAGAAACCTCATATCCGACGTTTCATCCGCAGGAAACTGGAAGTCATCAACCGTCAGGAACAAGAGATTGAAGCGCTTCATCAAGAACTTACCTCAAAGCAAGAACTCTTGAAGCGCTTAGCTGCCGAATACACCATTCTTGGTCGTGAATGTGAACACGAACACATGACCGAAGCCGCCATCCGCAACTATGAAAAAGCGCTTGAGCTCTATCCCGACGCAGGCGATGCCCGCCGCCGGCTCAAGAAACTCCAGCCCAAGAAATAGTTTTTGTCATCCCGACAAATACACCACCCTCGAAGCATCGCGAAGTAATCTAATCACAAAATACACTCACGAAGCCAGACAGCTGCTGTTTTTATCGACGAGATAAATCGATTGCGCAACTTTTTGTGTTAACATTTGATAAAATTTGCTTTTGTGTGGGCACACATATAGTCTCCGTTGAAAATATTACGATAAATGTTTGGTTATTAAGAAATTTTGTTTTACCTTTGCACCTGTTATCCTGAAAACAATCTTTTTACCTTAGAAAACTAATACCTATTGAAGATATGGAGCGGTTGCTTGCGAAAGTCATCGCTTTATTTTTTGCCATTACGTAAAGTGTTAAACTTTCATAAATCTGAAAGACTATTCACTATTCACTTTTCGCTTTTCAGATAAAATATGTACCTTTGCACCCCGATTAGAGTCCGTAGGGGCAGAATGAAGTGTGTACGAACGTGCGCCGCCTCGCGGAAAAATCCCTTTTAATACAATAAAATAAACAATGTACGCAATTGTAGAAATTCAGGGTCAGCAGTTCAAGGCCGAGCAGGGCAAGAAGCTCTTCGTGCACCACATCAAGGATGCTGAGGCTGGTAAGACTGTTGAATTTGACAAGGTGCTGCTCGTAGATGCTGACGGTGCAGTGAAGGTAGGTGCTCCGACCGTAGAGCGTCGTAAGGATTCTCGTAGCCGCAACGGTCATCGTGAGCAGTTCACTGAAGTAGAAATCAAGTCTGTAATCGCTTAAATCAGGGAGGAACAACATTATGGCACATAAAAAAGGTGTAGGTAGTTCTAAGAACGGTCGTGAGAGCGCAGCTCAGCGACTTGGTATTAAGATTTTCGGCGGTCAGCAGTGTGTAGCTGGTAACATCATCGTTCGCCAGCGTGGTACGAAGCACAATCCTGGTAACAACGTTGCCATCGGTAAGGACGATACCCTCTACGCTCTCGTAGATGGTACTGTAAACTTCCACAAGGGCAAGTACAACAAGAGCGTTGTATCAGTGATTCCTAACGCTGAGGCCTAAGGTCAAATTAAAAAACACTTATTCCAAACAAACAACAGAGTCCTTCTCTCCTATGGAGAGAGGGATTTCTGCTTTTTTATGCCCAATTCTTTTGTAGTTTGAATGATATTTTGTACTTTTGCACCTTAGAAAATTGAATTCAAACAAATAAATACGTATTTAACATGTTAACACTCAAACTTATTAATGAGGAAACCGAACGTGTAGTCCGTGGTTTGGAGAAGAAACATTTCCCCAATGCCAAGGAGGCTATAGACAGCGTTCTGGCTATCGACAAGCGTCGCCGTGAGGCCCAGCAGGAGCTGGATAAATGTCTGAATGAACAGAAGCAGCTCTCTGGTCAGATTGGCCGACTGATGAAAGAAGGCAAAAAAGACGAGGCTGAGCAGGTAAAGACACAGGTTGCCCAGCTTAAGGAGAAATCAAAGGAGATGGATGAGACGATGGCAAAGGCTCAGGAAGAGATGACGCAGTTATTATGCACTATCCCAAACATCCCATACGACGAAGTGCCCGAAGGTCGCGCAGCTGAAGACAACCACGTGGTAAAGAGCAACCTGAAGGAATGTACCGCCAATGATACCGTTGGCAACTGGGATGTGAACCCGTCGTTAGGCATTGCCAATCCCCTGCCCCATTGGGAGCTCGCCAAGAAATACAACCTCATCGACTTCGATCTGGGCGTAAAGATTACAGGCGCTGGATTCCCAGTATATATCGGCAAGGGAGCCCGTCTGCAGCGTGCACTCATCAACTTCTTCCTGGATGAAGCCCGCAAGAGTGGCTACACTGAGATTATGCCGCCTACGGTAGTGAATGCTGCTTCCGGCTACGGTACAGGTCAGTTGCCTGATAAGGAAGGACAGATGTACCATTGTGAGGTGGATGACTTCTATCTCATTCCAACAGCAGAGGTGCCCGTAACGAATATCTATCGTGACGTGATTCTCGACGAGAAGGATCTGCCCATCAAGAACTGCGCTTACACAGAGTGCTTCCGTCGTGAGGCAGGCTCTTATGGTAAGGATGTTCGCGGACTAAACCGTCTGCACGAGTTCTCAAAGATAGAGATTGTACGCATCGACAAGCCCGAGCACTCAAAGGAGAGTCACAAGGAGATGCTGGAACACGTAGAGGGACTGCTGAAGAAACTCGAACTGCCCTACCGCATCCTGTTGCTTTGTGGCGGTGATCAGAGCTTTACAAGTGCCATCTGCTATGATTTCGAGGTTTACTCAGAGGCCCAGGGGCGCTGGCTCGAGGTGTCAAGCGTATCTAACTTCGACACCTATCAGGCTAACCGCTTGAAGTGCCGTTATCGCAACAGCGAGACCAAGAAGACTGAACTCTGTCACACGCTGAACGGTTCGGCTTTGGCGCTTCCTCGTATCGTTGCCGCTTTGCTTGAGAACAACCAGACCGAGAATGGCATTAAGATTCCCGCAGCGCTCGTACCCTATATGGGATGCGACATCATTGATTAATCAAAAACTCAACAAATACTTATGAACAAAATCGTTAGAAAAGAGCAGTTCTCTGAAAAGGTTTTTCTTTTTGAGATTGAAGCTCCGCTAATTGCGAAGAGCCGCAAAGCTGGTAACTTCGTGATCGTACGCGTAGGGAAGAAAGGTGAGCGTATGCCACTGACCATCGCCGGCGCAGACATCGACAAAGGTACTATCACACTCGTAGTACAGATGGTGGGACTCTCATCCAAAAAACTCTGTACCCTCAATGTGGGCGACTATGTGACCGACGTGGTTGGTCCATTGGGAAACCCCACCAAGATTGAGAACTACGGGACAGTGGTTTGTGCTGGTGGCGGACTTGGTGTAGCGCCTATGCTGCCTATCATCCAAGCCCTTAAAGCTGCTGGCAACCGTGTTCTCTCAGTGATGGCAGGTCGCTCCAAGGATCTGATCATTCTTGAAGACAAGGTACGCGAGAGTTCTGACGAGGTCATTATTATGACCGATGACGGCAGCTACGGCGAGAAAGGCGTAGTGACTGTTGGTATCGAGAAATTCATCGAGCAGGAACATGTCGATAAGATTTTCGCTATCGGTCCTCCTATCATGATGAAGTTCTCAAACTTGACCGCCCAGAAGCACAACATCCCCTGTGAAGTCAGCCTGAACACCATCATGGTGGATGGAACGGGTATGTGTGGTGCATGCCGACTCACCATTGGCGGCAAGACCAAGTTTGTATGTATCGATGGTCCTGAGTTTGATGGCTCACTCGTTGACTGGGATGAGATGTTCAAGCGCATGGGAACCTTCAAGCGTGAGGAGCAGGAGGAACTGGCCCACTACGAGGAGCATCTCGACAGCCTGAATGCTGAGGAGAAAGCTGAAGCCAAGACCACTGATGTGGTAATGGATGCGGATCCGACTAACGACAGCATTGAGGTGCTGACTGATCGCAACGCCCCTTGGCGTAAGGAACTGCAGCAGAGCATGAAGCCAAAGGAGCGCACCCAGATAGAGCGTGTGATCATGCCAGAGCTAGACCCCGTTTATCGTGCTACCACCCGTACTGAGGAAGTGAATATCGGTCTCACCAAAGAGATGGCTATGACAGAGGCCAAGCGTTGTCTGGACTGCGCCAAACCAAGTTGTGTAGAGGGCTGTCCTGTGAATATCAATATCCCCTCATTCATCAAAAACATCGAGCGTGGTCAGTTCCTGGCTGCTGCCAAGGTGCTGAAGAATACCTCTGCCCTCCCCGCCGTCTGCGGTCGTGTATGTCCGCAGGAGAAGCAGTGTGAGAGCAAGTGTATCCACCTGAAGATGAACGAGCCTGCAGTAGCCATTGGTTATCTGGAGCGTTTCGCAGCCGACTACGAACGCGAGAGCGGCAATATCTCTCTGCCGGAGATCGCACCTGCCAACGGCATCAAGATTGCTGTCGTAGGTTCCGGTCCTGCAGGTCTGAGCTTCGCAGGTGATATGGTGAAGAAGGGTTACGATGTATATGTGTTCGAGGCCCTGCACGAGATTGGTGGTGTGCTGAAGTACGGTATCCCCGAGTTCCGTCTGCCCAATAAGATTGTTGATGTGGAGATTGAGAACCTCGCCAAGATGGGTGTTCACTTCCAGACTGATGTCATCGTTGGTAAGACTATCAGTGTAGAACAGCTGGAGGCTCAGGGCTTCAAGGGTATCTTCGTAGGTTCTGGCGCTGGTCTGCCTAACTTCATGAATATCCCTGGTGAGAACAGCATCAACATCATGTCGTCGAACGAGTATCTGACGCGTGTGAACCTGATGGACGCTGCCAACCCCAAGACCGACACCCCATTGAATCCTGCCAAGAGCGTACTCGTGGTAGGTGGTGGTAATACCGCTATGGACTCTTGTCGTACCGCCAAGCGTCTAGGTGCAGATGTCACATTGGTTTATCGCCGTAGTGAGGTTGAGATGCCAGCTCGTCTTGAAGAGGTGAAGCACGCTAAGGAAGAGGGCATTAAGTTCCTCACCCTTCACAACCCCATCGAGTATATCGCTGACGAGCAGGGTGCTGTAAAGCAGGCCGTGCTGCAAGTGATGGAGCTGGGCGAGCCCGACGCATCAGGTCGTCGCAGTCCTGTTCCCGTTGAAGGCAAGACCGTTACCCTCGATGTCGATCAGGTGATTGTAGCTGTTGGTGTATCCCCCAACCCACTCGTACCAAAGAGTATCGAAGGTCTCGAGCTTGGTCGCAAGAACACCATCGCCGTCTCTGAGGAGATGCAGTCTTCTCGCAAGGAGATCTTTGCCGGTGGTGACATCGTACGCGGTGGTGCTACCGTGATCCTCGCAATGGGTGACGGACGCCGTGCTGCATTGAATATGGATAAGCATCTGCGTGGAGAAGCTTAATCAAGATAAAGAGAGCCATCGCCTGTGGCATCGTCTCAATGAACGATTTGTCAAGGCGATGGCTACTTATCATCTGATAGATGACGATGACCGCATCCTCGTTGGACTGTCAGGTGGTAAGGATTCCCTCCTTTTGCTTGAGCTTCTGGCTCGTCGTGCACATGTGCAGCATCCGCGATTCAAGGTAGAGGCGATGCACGTCAGGATGGCGAATATCCATTACGAGACTGATACCAGTTATCTAGAGCAGTTCTGCAGCAACCTGGACGTTCAGCTCCATGTGAGAACGACAAGTTTCGAAATTGGTAATCCCACCAACAAGCGGGATGCTCGCCGACAGAAGACGCCCTGTTTTCTCTGCTCCTGGAATCGCCGCAAAGTGATGTTCAATCTGGCACAAGAGTTGGGATGTAATAAGATAGCCTTAGGTCATCATCAGGATGATCTGGTGCATACGGCACTGATGAACCTTACTTTTCAGGCTCATTTCACCACGATGCCCGTAAGATTGAAGATGCGCAGGATGCCCCTAACGATTATCCGTCCACTCTGCCTGATACAAGAAAGCGACATAAAAACATATGCCCAATTACAGGGTTACCAGAAGCAGCAGAAGCTTTGTCCTTATGAGAAGAAGTCTAATCGTACAGATATCAAAGATATTTACGAACGTTTAGAGGCACTTAATCCAGAAGTACGCTATAATATTTGGGGAGCACTCGAAGCTGATAACAAACTGATTGATGAATCATAAGATGATGTTTAAAAGAAATACGCTCATACTTGCCATAGCTTTGTTGCTGCCACTTTCGACGGGTGCGCAGAAACGAAAAAAGCGTATCGCGAAGAAGCCTGTGGTAGAAATGCCACAAGAAGATCCCCGACTGGCAAATATGCGTGAGATGACACAACAGATTATCATCATCGACAGTATTGTAGCAGATAAAGATCAGGTGCTTTCACAACTGTGTCTTTCAAGCGAGACGGGACGTGTCATTAGCAGTAGTGCTTTCTTTGGAAAGGGAGATAGCACAACTGTATTTGTCAACGAGATGGGCAACAAGGCCTATTTCAGCCAACCTGACGACAGTCTGCACCAGCAACTCTGCACCAGCGATCTGTTGGGTGGTGAGTGGAGCAAACCCCAATGGCTGAAGGGCATTAGCGAAGGTATCTCGGAAACGGCCTATCCCTTTATGCTGGCTGACGGTCTGACATTCTATTTTGCAGGAAAGGGTAAAGAGAGTATTGGTAGTTATGATATTTTCATGACACGCTATGACACTCGCAGCAACAGTTTTCTGAAACCCGAGAACATTGGTATGCCTTTCAATTCCGAAGCTAACGATTACCTGTTTGCACTTGATGAATATGCGCGTATCGGCTATTTTGTGAGCGATCGTCGTCAACCAGAAGGAAAAGTGTGCCTCTATATCTTTATTCCTCAGGCGAGCAGAAAGACTTACGATCCTATCGTCTATACCCCAGCAGAGATTCGCGGCTTTGCCGATATCAGCAGCATCGCCGACACATGGGGCAACGGCGAGGAACGCAGTGCGGCATTGGCGCGTTATCATGCCATCAGAATCAATAACCATCAAACAGCAAATGTCGGTTTAACATCCAAGACTACCGCATTGACCAGTAAGGAACTCGTCATCAACGATGCCCTAACCTACTCCAGCACCAGAGATTTCCGATCTCGTGAGGCAGCTTTACTATACAAAGAACTTATAGAAACTCGTCAGCAATATCGTTCGCTCAGCCAACAGTTAGAGCAATGGCGTAACAATTATCTCAAGGCTACTGGTAATGATAAGCAATCCATCGCCCGAGATATTCTTCAGGCTGAGGCTGAGATCATGCAGCTATATAGCCGCATACAGACACTCGAGAAAGAAACCAGAAATGCAGAAATTGAAATTATTAAATAAATTTGCAAGTCTATGAACAAGAAACATTTTCCTGAATCCGAACTGATTATCAATGCCGACGGCTCTTGCTTCCACCTTCATCTGAAACCAGAACAATTGGCTGACAAAGTGATCCTCGTGGGCGATCCTGCTCGTGTTGATACAGTTGCAGCTCATTTCGACACTAAAGAATGTGAGGTCAGCAGCCGTGAGTTCCATACGATTACCGGTACATATAAAGGCAAACGTATCACCTGTCAGAGTCATGGTATCGGCTGTGATAACATCGATATTGTAGTAAACGAACTTGACACCCTTGCGAACGTCGATTATAACACCCGAGAAGAAAAAGACGAGCACCGCACACTCACAATGGTACGTATCGGTACTTGTGGCGGTCTGCAGCCTTTCACACCTACAGGTAGCTTTGTGGCATCGGTGAAGAGTATTGGCTTCGATGGTTTGCTTAACTATTATGCTGGTCGCAATGTGGTATGCGACATTGATTTGGAAAAAGCATTCACAGAGCATATGCATTGGAATCCCATCAAGGGCGCACCCTATGTCTCTATTGCAGATGAAGAGCTCATCAATCAGATTGCGCAGGATGATATGGTTCGTGGTTACACTATCTCTTGCGGCGGATTCTATGGTCCACAAGGGCGCATCCTTCGTGCCGAGATTGAAGATCCACACCAGAACGAAAAGATCGAAGCCTTCGAATACGATGGTATGAAGATCTGCAACTTCGAGATGGAGTCGTCAGCCGTAGCTGGTCTCGCATCTCTTTTAGGTCATCGCGCCATGACTTGTTGTATGGTTATCGCCAATCGCTACACCACCGAGATGAATACCGAGTATAAGAACTCCATCGATACACTGATTACCAAAGTCTTAGATAGAATATGATCATAAAAGACATCTTTGTTGGTTTTTTAGCCATCCTCTTTCTCGTCCTTGCCATCGTCTTTCTGATGGGCAAGGGCGATAAACTCATTGCTGGCTATAATACAGCCAGTGAGGAAGAGCGGGCAAAAGTGAACATCAAGCGCTTACGCGTCCTGATGGCTATACTTTCTGTGATAACAGCAGGCTATGTAAGCATCCTGCCCATCATTGGTGACAATCCCCAAGATCAGATGGTGGGTATGTTCGTTTTCTTTGCAATAACAATAATATTTGTCATATTAGCAAATACCTGGGCAAAAAGGAAATGAGCAACGAAACCATTTGCGCACCAGCAACCGCTCATGGCGGAGCCCTCGGAATCATCAGAGTATCCGGACCTCAGGCTGTAGAAATTGTGAATAAAATCACTTCCGCAGACGTTAACACTTTTTTACCAAAATTTGAGACCTTCACCCACATAGTGGACAAATACGCGAATTTTGAGAAAGATAAAATAAGTTCAAATATCGTCGATGAAGTGATGATTACAGTTTTCCATGCTCCTCATAGCTATACGGGAGAGAACTCAGTAGAAATCTCATGTCACGGATCACACTATATACTTAATAAGGTATTAGAGCTCTTGATACAGCACGGTTGCCGAATGGCAGAACCAGGCGAGTTCACCAAGAGAGCCTATCTCAATGGTAAGATAGACCTCTCTCAGGCTGAAGCCGTAGCCGACTTGATAGCATCTTCCAACAAGGCAACCCACCAGTTGGCGATGTCACAACTGCGTGGAGGTATCTCCTCTGAACTCTCACAGTTGCGCGACCAGTTGCTTAAACTCACCTCGCTGCTCGAACTTGAACTCGACTTCTCCGACCACGAAGACCTCGAATTTGCCGATCGAAGCGAACTCTTGAGTATCACAAATAAAATTAACAATCACATCACCCGTCTTGCTCGCTCATTCGAGATAGGACAGGCCATCAAACAAGGTATTCCTGTCGCAATTGTTGGCAAGACCAACGTAGGAAAATCCACCCTCCTCAACCGCCTGTTGCATGATGATCGGGCCATCGTCTCTGATGTTCATGGCACCACCCGCGACACCATTGAAGACACCATCGATCTTCAGGGTATCACCTTCCGATTCATCGACACCGCTGGCATCCGTCAGACCACAGATCAAGTGGAAAAGATAGGCATTGAGCGCACCTTTTCAGCTATTGACAAGGCACGAATCATACTTTGGGTTATCGACGAAGAGCCATCTATAAAAGAATTTAACGACATAAAACAATGTTCTGAAAATAAGAAACTTATAGTTGTTCAAAATAAAATAGATAAAGTTAAAATCACCCCATTAACGACTATTAATTTTCCTTTAATCACCATTTCTGCCAAACAAGGCACAAACATCTCACAACTTGAGCAAGCCATCTATCAGGCAGCTGAAATACCAGCCCTCTCCGACTCTGACATTATCGTCACTAATGCCCGTCATTACGACGCTCTCATCAGAGCCAACGAAGCTATTATGAGAGTCATCGACGGACTGCAGCAACAATTAAGCGGCGACCTTCTCAGTGAAGATCTCCGCCAAGCCCTCGACATCCTCTCCGAAATAACAGGAGGTCAGATCACCCCCAACGAAGTCCTAGGAAATATCTTTAAAAACTTCTGCGTGGGAAAGTAAATCCCGATTAGCATCGATTACAATCAATTACAAAATATCACATAAGGCGTTCACCCTAACCAAATAATTTAAAATGCAGATTTTTGCCAAAATGTTTGTTATATTAAATAAAATCATCTACCTTTGCATTGAAATGTTATAGCAGTAAATTTTATATCCATAAAATTATATGAAGAAATTCTATGATAGAGTACACGAAATGACCGAACTTAGGGAAATGCAGCGTCAGGCGTTTCACACTCTTTATCGATGAGTTTCTAGAGTTTGACAACATCAATGCTGGCATCTTCAGCGACATACAAGAATTATGGGACGCATACAAGAAGCAGACCAACGTATGCCTGATCGTGTCTGGCTCC
>CADCFA010000056.1 GCA_902800595.1 uncultured Prevotellaceae bacterium
GGGTCCCACCTCTTCCCATTCCGAACAGAGAAGTTAAGCCCGCCTGCGCCGATGGTACTGCAATGCAATGCGGGAGAGTAGGAAGCCGCCGTCTTTTTTCAGCAAGCCCTGATTCACAATCGTGAGTCAGGGCTTCTTTTTATGCATTAGATGTAATAAACGATCGCTATTTGCGTTATTTATCTGTATGCTTTGGACAGATAGAATCAGACAAATAAAGATTATCCTGGTTATTGCAGCTATTATCATTGCGATGACCTCATTGCTGGTGTCTCATTATCTTGTTAAAGACCTGTCTAACGAGGAGCGGAAAAAGATGGAGACCTGGGCTGAAGCATTGAATGTACTGAATCATGCTGATGAGCATACAGACCTGTCATTGGTGCTTGATGTCCTTCAGGGAAATACGACAATCCCTGTGGTTATTTTGGACTCAGCCGGAAATGTCGGTGACTATCGGAATATCTCTATTGATGGAAGGACAGCTGAGGACTCGAATAACTATATCACCCAATATGGACGTCGTCTTTACGAATCAGGTAAATATATAAAGATCAATCTCACAGATTCTGCCAAAATTACTGATTATCAGTTGGTGTGCTATGATGATTCTGTCTTGTTGAAGCGACTCTCACAATATCCATATTGGCAGTTAGGTATTGTTATGGTTTTTGTGGTGGTGGCTATCTTTGCGCTCTTGTCTTCAAAGAAAGCTGAACAAAACAAGGTTTGGGTGGGACTTTCAAAAGAGACGGCTCATCAGTTGGGTACCCCTATTTCCAGTCTGATGGCATGGGTGGAGATCTTGAAGGAGAATCATCCCGACGATGAACTCATACCTGAGATGAACAAAGATGTGAAGCGGCTGGAACGTATCGCTGAACGCTTCTCGAAGATTGGCTCGCTGCCAGAAAAGGAAGATGGTTCCCTTAATGAGGTACTTGATAGGGTGGTGAATTATATGCGGAAGCGTATTTCCAATAAGGTGGAGATTATCTGTAGCTTACCCGAACAGGAGGTGATCGTCAAGATGAATGAGTCCTTGATAGAATGGGTGATAGAAAATCTCTGTAAGAATGCCGTAGATGCCATGGAAGACCATGGAACAATTACTTTGACACTCTTTCAAGAACGTCAGACGGCTGTTGTAGAGGTGATGGATACCGGCAAGGGTATTAGGAAGAAAGACTTCAACCATGTGTTTATGCCAGGTTTCACTACCAAACAGCGTGGTTGGGGATTAGGTCTTTCTTTAGCAAAACGCATCGTCGAGGATTATCATCAGGGACGTATTTTTGTCAAGTCATCTGAACTTGGTAAAGGTACAACCTTCAGAATAGAATTATAATTTCTACATTTAAATCTGGTAACGGATACATTTTATTGCACAAACGCCCCCTATTGTGTGTAATATAGCCACTTGGCGATGACGGATTTTGTATAGAAATGATAAAAAAATAAAATAACTGCACCTTTATTGGAAAAAAGTTTGTACCTTTGCACGCTGAATTATGTGATTATGTGTGGTTTAGAGTTAATGAAGGTAGATTTGAGAGGGCTGAAAGACGAGGTGACAACCTTGGAATTCAATCTTGATGATACTTACTTTCAGGCTTTGGACGGTGCAGATGTGAAGCAAGGCTCTTTGCATGTGTCGGTGTCTATACGCAAGGCTACCGGCTTTTTCGAGTTCCAGTTCCATACTGCAGGCGTAGTCACCGTTATCTGCGACCGATGTCTCGACGAGATGGAGCAGCCGGTGGAGACCGACAACCGCCTGATTGTCAAGCTCGGAAGCACTTACTCAGAGGAAGATGACTTGATCGTGGTGCCTGAGAACGAAGGAATACTCGACATGACGTGGTTCATCTATGAGTTTGTAGCGCTGGTTATACCCATCAGGCATGTGCATGCACCTGGCAAGTGCAACCCTGCCATGACAAAAGCTCTGGAAGAGCTGTCAGCTGACCGAAGCAGCGATGAGGAGTCCGCCCAGCCCACAGATTCCCGCTGGGAGAAACTGAAGAATTTAAAAATTTAAGAATTTAAAAGAATATAGAATTATGGCACATCCTAAAAGAAGACAGTCAAAGACTCGTACCCTCAAGCGTCGTACTCACGACAAGGCAGTAGCTCCCACACTCGCAGTATGCCCTAAATCACACTGTATGCCCCACCTGCGGATACTATCGTGGTAAGGTAGCTATCAAGAAAGAGGAAGAAGTAGCAGAGTAATTGAAAGCTAAACGGAAAAAGTGAAAAAAATCAACTGCATAATCACCGGTATTGGTGGCTACGTTCCCGATTATATCCTTACTAACGAGGAGCTCTCGAGAATGGTGGACACCAACGATGAGTGGATTATGACACGCGTCGGCATCAAGGAGCGCCACATCCTCACCGAGGAAGGTCTCGGCACCAGCTATATGGCTCGTAAGGCCGCCAAGCAGCTGATGCAGAAGACAGGCGCAGACCCAGATACCATCGACGCCGTAATCGTAGCCACAACGACGGCAGATTATAAGTTCCCCTCTACAGCATCCATCGTGGTGGGCAAGCTCGGACTGAAGAATGCGTTCGCGTTTGACTTCTGGGGTGCATGCTGTGGATTCCTCTATTCGCTCGACGTGGCTTCAACGATGATCGAGAGCGGCCGCTACAAGAGGATTATCCTCATCGCTGCCGACAAGATGTCATCAGTCACCGATTATAAGGACCGTTCCACCTGTCCGCTCTTTGGCGACGGTGCGGCTGCAGTGCTCTTAGAGGGTACGGAGGAAGAGAACATCGGCGTGATGGATTCATACCTGCGCTCTGATGGTAAGGGACTGCCGTTCCTGCACATGAAAGCCGGCGGCTCTGTCTGCCCGCCTTCTCACTTCACCGTCGATCACCGCCTGCATTACCTCTATCAGGAGGGGCGCACCGTGTTCCGCTACGCTGTAACGAACATGAGTAACGACTGCGCCATCATCGCTGAGCGTAATGGCCTGAACAAGGATAACATCCAGTGGGTGGTTCCCCATCAGGCTAACATGCGTATCATCGAGGCTGTAGCTAAGCGCTTGGATATGCCTTTGGAGCAGGTGCTGGTCAACATCGAGCACTATGGTAACACCAGTTCGGCGTCGATACCGTTGGCCATCTGGGACAATGAAAGCAAGCTGAAGAAGGGTGACAATATGATATTCACCGCCTTCGGAGCCGGATTTGTTCATGGAGCATCCTACTACAAATGGGCTTATGATCCCAAGTAAAAGTGAGAAGTGAAGAGTGAAAAGTTAATACACAAAGCAGGATTTGTGAATATCGTTGGAAACCCCAACGTAGGTAAAAGTACGCTCATGAACCAATTGGTTGGTGAGCGTATTTCAATTGCGACATTCAAGGCACAGACCACTCGTCATCGTATCATGGGCATCGTGAATACGCCGGAGATGCAGATCGTTTTCTCCGATACGCCGGGTGTTTTGAAGCCCAATTATAAGCTGCAGGAGTCGATGCTCGCCTTCTCGGAGTCGGCACTTCAGGATGCTGATGTGCTGCTCTATGTCACCGATGTTGTGGAGGATCCCGAGAAGAATATGGACTTCCTTGAGAAAGTGCAGAAGATGGACACCCCCGTCATCCTGCTGATCAATAAGATCGACAGCCTCGCTAGCCAGCCTAGTCATCCTAGTAATCCTAGCCAGCCTAGGCATCCTAGTAATCCTAGCCATCCTAGCCATCCTAGCGAGCCTAGTAATCCTAGTCATCCTAGCGAGCCTAGCCAGGCTAGATTAACTAGCATCGTCGAGCGCTGGCATGCCCTGCTGCCGAAAGCAGAGATCCTGCCTATCTCCGCCAAGAACAAGTTCGGCGTTGATCTCTTGCTGAAGCGCATTCAGGAGCTCCTGCCCGAGAGCCCTGCCTACTTCGACAAGGATCAGCTCACCGACAAGCCCGCCCGATTCTTCGTCTCGGAGATCATCCGAGAGAAGATCCTGCTCTACTACGACAAGGAGATCCCTTACAGCGTAGAAGTGAGCGTGGAGCGGTTCAAGGAAGACGAGAAGCATATCCACATCAATGCCATCATCTATGTGGAGCGCGACAGCCAGAAGGGTATCATCATCGGGCATCAGGGTGTGGCGCTGAAGAAAGTGAGCACTGAGGCCCGCAAGACACTTGAGAAGTTCTTCGACAAGCAGATCTATCTCGAGGTCTTTGTCAAAGTCGATAAAGACTGGCGCAGCTCCGAGCGCGAACTAGAGCACTTCGGATATAATCTAGATTAACCTAGGCCCCCTAGGCCCCCTAGGCCCCCTAGGAAACCTAGCCAGCCTAGAAAACCTAGGCCCCCTAGAAAACCTAGAAAACCTAGGCCCCCTAGGCTCCCTAGAAAGCCTAGCCCGCCTAGCCTAGAAAAAGAAAAGAATATGGGAAATTTAGTAGCAATAGTAGGCCGCCCCAATGTGGGAAAATCAACGCTCTTCAACCGTCTGACGAAAAGCCGTCAGGCGATTGTCAGCGACGAGGCAGGCACCACCCGCGACCGTCAGTACGGTAAGTGTGAGTGGTGTGGCCACGAGTTCTCCGTCGTCGATACCGGCGGCTGGGTGGTCAATTCAGACGATATCTTTGAAGAGGAGATCCGTAAACAGGTGATCATCGCCACCGAGGAAGCCGACCTGGTGCTGTTCCTCTGTGACATCAACAACGGTGTGACGGGCTGGGACATGGACGTGGCTCAGATCCTGCGCCGTGCCAAACTGCCTGTGATCCTGGTCGCCAACAAGGCCGACGACGGTAAGGACCTCTACGACCAATATGAGTTCTATAAGCTCGGACTGGGTGATCCCTGGCCCATCAGTGCCGCTACCGGCAGTGGTACAGGCGATCTGCTCGATGAGGTCATCAGGGTACTGCCCGAGAAAGTCAAGGACGATCTCGAGGACGGCATCCCCCGCTTTGCGGTGGTAGGTCGTCCGAATGCCGGTAAGTCGAGCATCATCAACGCCTTCATCGGCGAGGATCGTAACATCGTGACAGAGATTGCCGGTACCACCCGCGACTCCATCTACACCCGTTACGATAAGTTCGGCTTCGACTTCTACCTGGTAGATACTGCCGGTATCCGTCGTAAGAGCAAGGTGACCGAGGATCTGGAGTTCTACTCCGTGATGCGCTCCATCCGGGCTATTGAGAACAGCGACGTGTGTATCCTGATGATCGACGCCACCCGTGGCATCGAGGCGCAGGACATGAACATCTTCCAGCTCATCCAGAAGAACAACAAGTCGCTGGTGGTAGTGGTCAACAAGTGGGATCTGGTAGAGGAAAAGTCACAGGTGGTCATCGACACCTTCACCAATGCCATACGTTCACGGATGGCACCGTTTGTCGATTTCCCCATCATCTTCGCCTCAGCCCTCACCAAACAGCGTATCTTCAAAGTCTTGGAGACAGCCAAGGAGGTGTATCTGAACCGTAAGGCGAAGATCGGCACGTCGAAGCTCAACGAGGTGATGCTGCCGCTGATCGAGGCTTATCCGCCCCCCTCAGTGAAAGGCAAGTATATTAAGATTAAGTATGTGGCTCAGGTGCCCGACACGCAGATTCCTACCTTCGTGTTCTACGCCAATCTGCCGCAGTATGTGAAGGAGCCGTATAAGCGTTTCCTGGAGAACAAGATCCGTGAGAACTGGAAGCTCACCGGCTCGCCGATAAACGTTTTTATTAGGCAGAAATGAAGAAGAGGCTAGAAAAACTAGGCAATCTAGGCCACCTAGGCTCCCTAGGCCTCCTAGGCTCCCTAGGCCACCTAGGCTCTCTAGGCCACCTAGGCTCCCTAGAGCGGCTAGCCCGCCTAGCCTTGCTAGTAGCCTTGCTGGGCTTGGTGGCTGCCTGTGGCGGCCCTAGCCGGGAAGAGCTTGCCTCCTTGGCGGCGAAGGGCTACTACGATCACCTGATCCATGGTGAGTATGAGCAGTTCTACGAGGGCATGGATCAGCGTACGCTCCCTGGCGACAGTACCGCTCTGGTGCTCTCTGCCGACTCTGCCTACCGCAGTCAGATGCTCGACAACCTGCGTCAGTTCATGGCGAATCAGGAGCAGGAGCATCGCGGGGTGCTTGAGGTGCGTGTCTCTAATGCCACCACCGATACGGTGCAGCAGTTTACAAACGTGTTCCTGGTGCTCTGTTTCGGCGACTCCACCAACGAGGAGATCGTGGTGCCGATGGTAGAGCGGAATGGCAGCTGGAAAATGAAATAACAATTTAATTGATAGTTGATATGAAGAGAAGTGCTTTGCTTTTGATGCTGATACTGAGCGTAGCTACCAGTCGTGCACAGTATGTGTCGGCGCTGCAGCCACAGAAGTATGACAAGACGCTCCACTGGGGTGGTGCCTTTCAGCATTTGGATTTGTTGTACAACATCAGTACAACGGGTATCGGCATTGAGGCTGCTACGCCTCTCGGTGAGGACTTCCGCCTGCGAGGCGGCATCACCTATATGCCCCCGCTGATGAAGAAACATCTGCATGGCCAGGTCTATGTGGGCGATGATAACATTCACTTTGGTGATGTTCAGAACCTGATGTTCATAGAGAGTGGCTATATCATGCAGGACAAAGTCGCCATGACGGGTAAGTGGCAGATGTTCAACGGCAAGCTGCTGGTGGATTACTTTCCCCTCGACGATGAGAAGAAGTTCCGTATCACCGCCGGCTTCTACTTCGGTCCTGCCCGTATCGCGAAGATCACCACCGATGGCGAGTCTGCTGCCACACTCTCCTGCATCGCTGCCTATAATAAGAAGTTTTTTGAGGTGGGCGACGACAGTGAGATCCTCCAATGGGGCCTGACAGGTCTCTATATGGGTATCTATGGCCATGATGTCGTGGATTCAGACGGAACGATCCTTCATCAGAAGGGTGAACCTTATCTGATGACGCCCGATGATAACGGTCAGCTTGAGATGGAGGTGAAGACCAACAGCCTGAAGCCTTACCTGGGTGTGGGCTACGAGCTGCCCTTTAAGAGTCTGGGTCTGGAGAAGAAGACGAATAAGTGGAAGTTTGCCTTCGATGCTGGCGTGCTGTTCTGGGGCGGATCACCCAGTGTGAGAGTATCTACCGACGGTATCGACCTTGTGAGAGACATCGACAACATACCTAACAGGAAAGGCGATTATATCAAGAAGATCAAGAAGCTGGCGGTTTATCCGAACATCAGCATCAGTGTAGTACATCATATTTTTTAATTTTAAATAGATCATGAAAAAGTTTTTAGTGATAACATTAATGGCTGGTGCCTTAACAGCACAAGCCCAGAATACCGAATCAACCAATAAGAAGGGCTTCTTAAAGACCCTCGACCTCTCTGTGAATCTGGGTACCACTGGTATCGGTTTCGATCTGGCAACCCCTATCAGTGATATGTTCCAGGTGCGTGTGGGTTATGAGTTTATGCCCCCCTTCCATGTGGGTATTGATTTCCCTATTGAGGTGGGTGGAGAGCCTGCGGAGAAGTACGATGCGAATGGCAATCGTGTGGAGAGCCGCTTCGATCGACTTGCCAAGAACCTCAAGGAGGTGACAGGCTACGAAGTGGATAATCACATTGAGATGATCGCTAAGCCCACGATGAACAACTTCAAGCTGCTCTTCGATGTGTTTCCCTTCAAGAACAACAAGCACTGGCACTTTACGGCTGGTTTCTATCTGGGTCCCTCACAGGTTGCAAGAGCCGACAACTCGATTGATGCCATGACCTCACTGCTGGCTGTTGGGATGTATAATCACATCTATGGTCGTGTGGAGAACTCGTGGATGACTGGTGACCCTGTGCTGGATATTACTATCGGTGGTACACCCTTCCGTCCGGAGTTGAACCCTAAGCAGATACAGTCTATCCTGTCCAATGGCCGCATGGGCTTCCCGTTAGGACAGTACACGGAGGATCAGTATAGTGAAGATGGGCTCTTGACTCACTATAAGGGCGATTCTTACATCATGGAGCCAGGAGAAGACAATCAGGTGCATGTCTATGCCAAGTCAAACAGCTTCAAGCCTTATCTCGGCTTCGGCTATGGTGGACGCCTCGTGAAGGGGCGTGATGACTGGAAGGTGTCCTTCGATGCCGGCGTGCTGTTCTGGGGCGCCCCTGATCTCTATACCCACGATGGTACGAACCTCGCCAAGGATGTAGAGAACATCAAAGGCAAGCCAGGTGATTGTGTTGATTTCGTTAAGGGCCTGAAGGTTTATCCTTCCATCAGTGTCCGCTTTACGAAAACATTATTCTAATAACAAGCAGTTAGGAAAAGAGAAAGGATGCGCATCAGCGCATCCTTCTTTTTGAGTGTATTGATAAGTCTGGGATTATTCTTCTTCTGCTAGCTTCAGACTCCACTTATCTTCACTATATTCTGGCTCGTATGTTACACCATCAATCACGTAGAAAGTAGATGTATTCTCTATTTGATTTACCGATGTTATCATTTCGGTGCTCTTGGTAATAGCCTTGCCGCCAATCTTCGAATTGTCGAAAGTCAGATAGGCCTTGTAGCCGTCATATTCTCCGGGGGCTCCAGGGGCGGCGAAGGTAGTACCAAAGCTGGCTTGCTCAAACTCACAAGAATCAAATGTTAAATTGAAAGTCTCGCGATCATCCGTCTGTCTCGGGAAAGCAACAAAGAATATACCATTATCTTCATCTTCATATCCCAGGTTATCGAATGTGCTGCCCTTATGTGTTGATGCTACAATATCTTCACTGAAGAAATAACCGTAAAGTTCGAGTTTCTTTGCCTTGAAAGTGCAGTTTTCACTATTTATAGGCAAGTAAATTTCAGTATAAAGATCTTCGTCCAATTCTGCCTCGTTAAACTTAGATGTTTCTGAATCAAACTTCAGCCACTTGGAATAATCAACAGATACGTTGGTAAGTTTGTTGACCCATGTCAAATTGAGACAAGTAGGATCAGGACACCAGAAACTAGGAACATCACCCCAATCTGCGCCATTCACCATCATGTTAGCATTGCCTTCACCTGTAATGTTAACATAAGTAGGTTGCATATCTAGATTTTCATTAGTAATCCAAGCATAAGCCCCGTCAGAGATAATGATTTCCGGCACGTTTTCTTGCTCTTCATCTTCTGATCCGAATAGATGTATAGTTGCCGGATGGGAGTCTTCTGCTTTTATTACTTTTCCGTTCTGTACATAGTAATAATCTTCTTCAGTAGGCTCTTCTGGAATCTCGTTGTTCCATACATTGTTTAAACGAATACCTTTTTTATAGACGTCCTGGGAATAATCTATTAAGGCACCAAGCACCTCAGCGCCTTTCTTTACGATAATTTGGCCACCCTTATTCAGCAGCCAGTTTACTGTGACGCCGCTCTCGATGATCAGGGTGCTTGATGCTGTTTTGGACACGAGCTCATCGATGGTTGCGCCCTTTAAGGTAACTGTTGAGGTCGGCATGTTCACCCCAAGATCAATGTCAGATGTGCCGGCGGCGAAGTTAATCTCCACCTCGTTGGTTGATGCTACTGGCGTTGCATTGTCTGCCACACCCATGCTCTGAATGATCAGAGGCGCATCATCGGAGGTAGCGATTGGGTTGGCGAATTCTACTATGATGTTTGTACCTTTTGCAGTCGGAAGACCGATGGTGTTCTCACTAAGAGCGGTAGTAAGAGCTGGCGCATCAATCTTGATTGTAATGGGCTCACCAGGATTCTCCGCAGCATACTCCATAACATCTTTTCTGATGTGGGCAATCATTTTGTTAATGTCAGAGATGGTAGTAGCTGTAACAACAGCACCTCCGTCAACAAACTGCACCTCTGGCTTTACATACACCTGGCCGTCGATGATGGCATTGTCTTTCTCATCACAGCTAGTCAGTGAAAAGCCTGCAAAAATCATGGCTATCGTTTGTAATAATGTGAAAGTTAAAATCTATTTGGTTTTCAAAAAAAGGATGCGCATCAGCGCATCCTTTCTCTTTGAGTGTATTGATAAGTCTGGGATTATTCTTCTGCTTCTACTTCCATCAGAATCCACTGGTTATCAGGTCCATCGAGACGGCGAGGCTCGTACTTCACACCATCAATAGCAAATAATGTGGTAGTCTTGGCTTCATCTTCTACTACAACCTTAGTGATATTCTGAATCATCTCAGTGTTCTTTGTAACAGCTTTGCCGTCCATCTTCACATTCTCCAATGTGATGAGCGCTTCATAACCATCAAACACTGCCCACTCCCCTTTAAAATTCGTATCGAACTTAAATACCTTATCGAAGTTACAGTTGTCGAAACTTAAATCAAATGAAGTGCGGTCTTCCGTCTGCACTGGGAAATCTACTTTTACACGCAGATCTTTATCTTCAGATGTCTCTATATCACCATACTTGAATGTACAATCCTTGAATGATGCAGAGTTGTTGTCTTGATTCGTTCTGAAAGAATAATAAGGAGCAATGAAGGTACAGTTCTCACTATTTTGGGGCAGAGTGAAAT
>CADCFA010000057.1 GCA_902800595.1 uncultured Prevotellaceae bacterium
CCTGCCTCACGCTCCTTCATCAGATAGTCAATGATGCCGTTATCAATGTAGCGGCCTTTGAATTCCTCCATGCTACCTCCCACTGCATGGAGCAGATAATAGTCGATATAATCCACCTGCAACTCCTTCAACGAGTTATGGTACATCTCAATGGATTTCTCTCGTGGCCAGTAGTCTCTGTTAAAATTAGAAAGCTTTGTAGCCACGAAATATTCACTTCGCTTACGGCGACTGAGAGCGATACCCGTACAATGTTCTGACTTTCCCTGACAATATACAGGTGAGGTGTCGAAATAGTTCATACCATGCTCTATGGCATAGTCAACCTGCTTATTGATCATATCCTGATCATACTCATCGCTGTTATCAACCTTTGTCGGCAGACGCATCATGCCATAACCCAGAACAGATACTTTCTCCTTAGTCTTCGGATTCTCACGATAAGTCATCTGACCTACGGGAGGCTCTACTTGATTCTTATATTCATCAGCGGCCTGAGAGGCAGCTTTGTTACCACCTTTACACCCTGTCAGCACAGCGGCTGTAGCAGCACTTCCTGCTCCGAAGAGCTTCAGGAACGAACGGCGTGATATATTATTCTTCTTCATAAATAGTCAAATCGTAAATGGTTAAAACATCAAATCTTTCGATGTACCTCATGGCCCTCAACATAGATAGCCGAGAATGGACGTGACGGACAGACATACTCACAGGCACCACATCCGATGCAGGCAGCCTCATTAATGACAGGCACCTTGGGTGACTCCTCGTCTTTAGGATCAGAGGGTACCATCACGATAGCACCAGATGGACAATGGCGTGCACAGTTTCCACACTCCACTTCATCCGTCAGAACCACACAATTCTTCTTGATCCAGACTGCATGGCCAATCTGAATCGAGGTCTTCTCAGGTTTGTCTATCTGCTTGATGGCACCTGCGGGGCAAACCTCTGAACAGCGTGTACACTCCGGACGACAGTAGCCATGCTCATACGACATCGTGGGCTGCATCAGATGCATCAGGTCGCCAGAGGGGCGGAGTACCTGATTAGGACATTCAGAGACACAGAGCTGACAGCCAGTACAATGCGTTGAGAGATTCTGGAATGAGAGAGAACCTGGAGGGGTGAGTGGTGTCTGACGCTCTGGTGCCACCTTATCCTCTATGTCAGCCAATCCACCATCCATCAGCTTCTCCTTCTTCTGAGCCATAGCACCCGTTGCCAACATAGCTGAAGCCAACAGGAAGGAACGCTTAGAGCTATCGACAGGAGCAGAACCATTAGTCTGACTTGTTTGACCAGAATACTTCAGCGCCCCAAACTTACAACTGTCGATACAGTTACCACAAGCCACGCAGCGACTATAATCCACCGTATGCGTCTTAAAGTCGATACAAGCGGCCTTACAGTTTTTCGAGCAGAGTGAACAATTCTTGCACTTATCCACATCGAAATGGACCTTCAGCCATGAGAAACGGGCAAAGAACGACAGGATCGTACCTACAGGACAGATGGTGTTGCAATAAGTACGTCCGCCTCGCCAAGCCAGGATGAAGAGCACCACCAGCGTCACTACTGCTATCAGCAATACAGGCAATGAGCGCATCCAGGTATCAGTGCTGTAGAATGCATAACTGTCCATCCGCTCTGCAGCCATTGCCAGCAGATTGTTACATGCCTTCCAGATCGGCTGGAAGATCATCGTGGCAATACGACCAAAGGCACTGTATGGTGCCAACAGCTGGAAGAGGGAACCGATACCTGTAGCACCAGCCAGCACAAAGAGTGCCAATACAGGATAGCGCAACCACTTCTTCTCTTCCGAATAGCTGTATTTGTTCTTCTTTCTGTGCAGACGAGCCAGAAGATCTTGGAAGATACCAAGCGGACAGATGACAGAACAATAGATACGCCCGAAAACAAGCGTCAGCACAACAAGTGCTACTACCACGATGACATTAAGTGCCATCACCGCAGGCAGGAACTGGATTTTTGCCAGCCAGCCCAGCCAACAATGCAATGTCCCCGTGAAGTCGAGGAACAGCAGGGTGATCAACACAAAGACCACTGCCGCCAGGATTGTTCTGATTTTACGTAACATAGATTCTTATTCAGTATTTGTTTGTTTAGTCATTCTCACAATCACGATGCTCAGTTCGTAGAGCAGCCATATCGGCAGTGCCACCACAAAGAGCGTAAAGGCATCTGTTGTAGGTGTAATGATTGCTGCCACAATCAAGATTGCCACCACCGCATGTCGCCTCATCGCCTGCATCAGCTTAGCATCAATCAGTCCCATACGCCCCAGGATCCAGCTCACCACAGGTAGTTCGAACACGATGCCCATCACAAGGTTCATCGTCAGCAGCGTATCCATATACGACTGCAACGTCAGCATGTTCGCCACATCCTCGCTCACCTGATAAGTTCCCAGGAACTTGAGTGTCAGCGGGAAGATGAGCAGATAGTTAAGTGCCGTTCCCAGCATGAACATCAGGTAGCCACTCGCGCAAAGCAGCGTGGCAAAATGCCTTTCATTGTCATAGAGCGCTGGTGCCACAAAGCCGAAAAGCAGGTATATAATATAAGGTAAAGCCACAAGCACGCCCGCATAGACAGCCGTTTTCAGGTGCACCATAAACTGCTCCGTCAGTCCTGTGTTCATCAGATGAATCTCAAAAGGCTCCACGCCCATCAGCCGATAGGTGATGAAATCGCTGGTTCGCGGCGCCAGGACCACAGCGAATAGCTCATCCTTCATGACGAAGGCCACTGTCGCTACCAGCATGATGACCAACAGCATCCTGACTATCACCCCTCTCAGTTCGTCAAGATGATCCCAGAATGTCATGGTCTTTCCGCCCTCACTTTTCACCTTTCACTTCTTCACTTTTATCCTTCTGATCAGTCACCTCATTCATTCCTTCCTTGAAGCTCTTCACGCCTTTGCCGAGTCCCTTCATGAGTTCAGGAATCTTCTTGCCGCCGAAGAGCAGCAATATAATCAGTGCGATGACCAGTATCTCTTGCATTCCAAGTCCAAACATAATCTATTGTTTTTGGTTTTGTGGGCAAAGATAAGAAAAAAAGCTGAATATGCCAAACACACTTCAAAAAAAATAAAAATTGTTCCCATTAATGGGAATAATTGCTAGCATTAATGGTAGCAATTGCAAGCATTAATCAGAACTCGACATAAGGTTCGAGGCGGGCGATGACTTCTGGGGGGAAATCTTTCGTAAGACGAAGATCATTCAGCGAGTGCAACGCCCCATGAAGACGACGATAGTCAATGATCGTTCGTGCCATAAAGAAATTGATATAAGGATGGCGTTTCAGTTCATTGAGCGAGAGTTTGTTGACATTCAGTTTCTGGGGAGTGGCTCTTTCAACAACAAGGAAGCGTTTTGCCTCAGTAGGGAAATTCTCGATTTCATCAAGCTGATCAACACTCACATAGCCTCCCAGACGCTGTCCATACTGCACAATCTTCCTGGCAAAATAGGGTCCGATACCAGGCACTTTCATCAGTTCTGTAGTATCAGCAGTATTAAGGATGACATGAGCTGTCTCACTGATCTTCTCTGGATAATGGTGCACTTTCGTGGTATCACGAGGTGCAGTCGCAGGCGCAGATGTCTCTTTCACCAAAGTAGCAGCTGGCAGATAATCTGGAGAGATACGGATATAAGGCTCCAACTCACGATACTCCTTGACTGTCAGACCATAGAGACGTGCAAAATCCAAGGGTTTGCGATAGATACCCCCAGCAGCTCTGAACTTGTAGATATTCCTTATTTGCCAGTTTTGAAGGCCCAGCCGCCTTAGCTGCGTGCTATCAGCTGTATTAGGGTCGAAAGGGAAGCGCTCGACGCTTCGGCTAGGAAGGCTAGGATTACTAGGCGTACTAGGCTGCCTAGGGCTACTAGGAATACTAGAAATACTAGGGCTACTAGGAAGGCTTGTCCGACTAGTCACTAGTATCACCCCTAAGGCTATAACAATCACTGCCAGCAAGGCGAGCACCACCTTACGATCAGATTTCTGAAGATAAAAGAACTCCCGCATCATAGGATACCAAACTGATGAAGGAAGATCAGCAGGATGCAGAGAGGAACAATGAAACGGATGGTAAAATGCCACACACGGAAGAAAACAAGGCTAACAGTACCTTGGTTGGTAAACTCGTCCTTCACCAGTGATTTGCTCACAAACCATCCCAGCATGATACTCGTCAGGAAGGCTCCTGCAGGCAACATCAACTGGGCTGTGAGGAAATCGCAGAACTCCATCAAGGGCATACCAAAGAGCCGTAAGCCACTATAGGCACCCACAGAGAGCGAACAGAACACTGACAATAAAGCACATACGGATGTAAGAATCCAAGCAGCACGCTGTCGCGAGATATTCAGTTCCTCATGGAAGAACACTGTTCCTATCTCGTGCATAGAGATGGTTGATGTGAGAGCCGCAAACACCAATAGCGCATAAAACATGATAGAGATGACATAACCCACTTCAGGCATCTCCATAAACGCTTGTTGGAACACATTCGGCAGGGTTATGAATATCAGCGAGGGACCGCTATCGGGCTGTACACCCACAGAGAAAGCTGCAGGAAAAATCATCAGACCAGCCAAGATGGCAATGCCAGAATCGAGTAAGGCAATCTGCGTGGCAGCACCCAGCAGATGGGTGTCGCGTTTAAAATATGAAGCGTAAGTACACAAGCAAGCCGTACCCAAGCTGAGCGAGAAGAATGCCTGACCTAAAGCTTCGAGAAATACATTTGCACTCACTTTCGAGAAGTCGGGCTTCAACAAGAACGCAATACCCTTCTCCGCTCCTGGCAACAGACAGGAAGCAATAACTATCATCACTAACAATAAGAGGAGTAATGGCATCAGCAGTTTTGAAGCCCGTTCAATACCTCTTTTTACACCACGTGACACCACTACATGCGTTATCAGCACGAATATTACTGCCCACAAACAAGGCCAAAACGGATCGCTTGAAAAAGACTTGAAGTAGTTGATGACATAAGCTGCATCGCCATTCAACTTTCCTGCTACCGAAGCAAACAGATACTGAAGGCACCAGCCTGCCACAACGGCATAGAAGCCCAGAATAATCGTAGATGTCAGAATGCCCAGATAACCTATAAAGCGCCATCTGCGATGCCCCATACTGCTATAGGCATGAGCTGAATTCGACTGTGCATAACGACCTATAATAAACTCGCTCACCATGCCAGGAATACCCAGCAGCAATACACATCCGAAATAAACCAGAATAAAAGCAGCTCCCCCATTCTGACCAGTCATAAAGGGGAAACGCCACACATTACCCAAGCCAACTGCCGAACCTGCTGTAGCAAGGACTATGGCTATCTTACTGCCGAATACACCTCTTCCCTCCATTTAAAGCAAACCAAACTGATGCAGGAAAATAAACAAGATACAAATGGGGCACACATATTTCACCAGGAATAGATAAATATGGAACAGACCACCATTATCAAGTGTTCCTTTATTGGTGAACTCATCACGCACAATCTTATGAGGTACGAACCAACCGATCAGGATACAGGTGAGGAAGCCCACGATAGGCAACAGCAACTGTCCTGTTACAAAGTCGAACAGATTGAACAGTGACAAACCAAAGAAATGGTATTGCTCCACAGCACCGATAGAAAGAGAACAGAAGATACCTAAGAATATACAACAGGCAGTTACGATAAGCGCCGCAATCTTACGGGTTGTACCCAGTTCTTCCTCAATAAATGCCGTACTCACCTCATGAAGCGACATCAGTGATGTCAAAGCAGCCATAGACAATAGAATATAAAATAGTACTGCTATGAAATAACCGAGAGTAGGAATGGCACTAAAGGCTTGCTGGAACACATTGGGTAAAGTGATGAATATCAATGAGGGACCGCTGTCAGGATTCACGCCTACGGAGAATGCTGCTGGGAAGATAACCAGACCTGCAAGCAGTGCCACAATAAAGTCGATGATACCGATCTGTATGGCAGAACCAGGCAGGTTGGTATGCTTAGAGAAGTAACTGGCATACGTACAAATACATCCCATAGCGATACTGAGCGAGTAGAATGCTTGTCCTAAAGCAGCAAGAAACACATCGCCATTCACCTTTGAAATATCCGGATTAAACAAGAACTCGATACCTTTATTCGCATTTGGCAACATGCAAGAGGCCACCACGATGATCAGCAACAAGATAAACAAAATGGGCATCATCAGCTTCGAAGCCTTCTCAATACCGTCACGTACACCATTCTCAACAATCAGATAAGTAGCCAGAAGGATCAAGAATGTCCAGAACACTGGTTTGACAGGATCCTGAGAGAAGGTCTCAAAATAAGCATTGATATATGAAGAATCACCTTGCAATTTACCCAGAAGAGAGGCCCATACGTATTCGAGGCACCATCCTGAGACCACTGCATAGTAACTGGAAATGAGGAAACCTGTCAACACACCCATATAACCTATCAATTTCCAAGCAGAGCCACCAGATATCTTACTGAATGCCCGAGCAGTATTACATTGTCCATTACGGCCAATGATAAACTCACTGATCATACAGGGGATGCCAAGCAACAATACACAGAAGATGTAGATGATAATAAACACAGCACCACCATTCTGGCCCGTCATAAATGGGAACCGCCAAATATTACCCAATCCAACAGCAGAACCCGCTGTTGCCAAAATCACACCAAGTTTACTGCCGAAACTTGCTCTTTCCAGTTTAGACATATGCACTTTTCTCATATTTCGTTGCAAAAGTATAAATTATTTCTTAATTTTGCAGCAAAATTTAAAGTAAATATGCATTTTTTGTTTCATTTGTTGAGAAAATACCCATTTTCCACCTTCTGTATCTCACTGATATGGATTCTTTCCTTTGTGCCATTCTTTCCAGAAACGCCACTCGATAATGTAGAGTTCATCGACAAATGGATACACGTCATTATGTATGGTGGAACCTTCACAGTGCTTTGGATAGAATATATCAGGAAACACCTGACGCCAGATTATGAGAAACTGTTTTTCTGGGCATGGCTGATGCCCATCGTTATGAGTGGCGTCATCGAACTGCTACAGGAATATTGCACTGGGGGAACAAGAAGTGGGGAATGGCTTGACCTGGCTGCTAACAGTACAGGCATCACCCTTGCAGCTGTCATTGGTCTGCTGCTGATTTGTTTTCTTCCCAGGAAATAAAGGGGCATTTAGTCAGATAGGCATTGTAATAACGGCGATCACCCGTCACCTCCAGTCCGATAAAGTCAGGCTTTTCAAATGGCTCATCTTCTGACTGGAGCTCTACTTCTGCCATCACCAGTCCTTCATTCTCACCATGAAACTCATCAACCTCGAAAGTGTGTGAGCCACTTTTCACGAGATAACGTATCTTGTCGATACTACCTGGTTCACAGAGTTTCATCAGTTCCTGGGCCTCATCGAGCGTTATTTCCTTCTCAAACTCATAACGGCTCATGCCTTTACCATCCGAAGGGCCTTTGATGGTGAGGTATCCGCGGTTGTCACGGATACGCACCCTGACGGTACGTCCGTGACTACTGCAGATGTAACCTTGCTGGATGTGGCTGCTACTGAAAGCCTGCCTTTTGTAATCTGCATGACGGACAAGGAACTTACGTTCTATCTCCAGTCCGCTCATACCTTAAGCAACAATCCAGATAGAATAGATCACAAACAGGACAGCCAATACAATCAGTACGCCGAAGATCCACTCCA
>CADCFA010000058.1 GCA_902800595.1 uncultured Prevotellaceae bacterium
AAAACGGCTGCAAAGGTACGATTAAATGAGAAGAAAACCAAATATGAGAACGATTTTATTATCAATTATCTGTATGATGGCACTGGGCACATGTCTGGCGCAAGATCAGAAAACGGAGCGGATGAAGTATATCCGCAAGTGCTATGCCGAAGCCAAGAAGAAGATTGACGCCAACGGCAAGAACGGGAAGTCGCCCAAGGACATGCGGCTCATCATCAACAGACTGGAGGACGAGGATATTCCTCTCTACGACACAGAACAGCTGGACTTCTTCTTTGAAGAAAAGTTTGTGGACGGGTTGGCTACGAAACAGCCACCCTACTTCATCGTAGAGAACTGGGGCAACCACGGCCATATCAGATACAACGAGGTGCTGCTCGACCCCAAAGACCATCAGGTCATCTTCTGTTATATGAGAGGTGAGACGGATGCCGGCTTCGTGGTGGAGTCGCGCTACTACTACGATGCCAAGGGACAATGCATCGAGCAGAAGCACAACACACACAACAGCTGGACAACACCAGAAACGGAGAAAGAGAATGCAGAGTTCTACATGAAACTCTTCAGCAAGCTGAACTACAACGGCTACTTCACCCCATTGGATCTCGACAAGCCGAAGAAGCCTACCACACCGAAGGCGGAGCGACTGAAGCATATCCGCGCCCTCTACGCACAGGCGAAGGAGAAATCGGCAGCAAACGACAAAGAGGATATGTCGAACGATCTGCATATCACTACCCACGACCTAGGCGACGACCAGCCTCCAAGGACGACAGAAACAAGAATCTACTTCGACAAAGACGGCATCTACTTCATCAATTGCACCAGCAAGTCGATGCAGTCTAACGGCTATAACGAATATCTTTTCGAGCCGAAGACCAAAGACCTGATCTTCTCATATACACGAGGCGCTGAGGAAGGGCAGGTATATGAATGGCGCTATTACTTCGACGAGAACGGCGACTGCATCGAGACCAAGACCAATAACACCAACGAGACGGATGACGGTTTCTACGACAAACGGGCAGCCAAAGACTTTCAGGCCATCTTCGAGATGTTGAATGGATATGAAAAATAAAAATAAAACGTTATGAGAAAGACCATTATTTCCCTTATCATGTTGACTATTGCTGCGAATATGGCAGCACAGGATTTCTTGAGCAATTCGGAAATTAACAGTCAATGGCGACAGAAGACCATTTCTGTGAAGAACGGTGGACAGACACCCGACGTAGTGACACTGCTCAGAGCCTTCCACCAGACACTGCCCGCATGGGTGGTGGGCGAGGTACTGAAGCAGGCAGACCATCCTGCCAAGGGAACGCGCCAGAGCGGAACGGCTTCGATCTGGGACGGTAAGGAGGATGACGACTACCGCATCCTCATCGACAAGAAGAACGGCTACGTGGACCTGGAGTCGGAGACGGACATCAGTCAGATGATGGCCTGTGTGTGGCGCAAGGCCAACGGTCACAGAATCTTCGCCGTGAGTCTCTACGAGCAGCATGATGCTGTGCAGAACCAACTCTGCTGGTATGACTATGATCCTGCCACACAGACGATGAAACCCGAACGCAGTCCACTTGATGACTTCAAGCCTGTATCACCTGGTGCCACCGTGACGTGGGACTTACCCATGAAAGGAACAGATTTCCTGATCAGAGAATACTACCCGGGACTACCATCCATCACCCACGTCTATCATTGGGACAGGAAGCAGTTCCATAAGGGTGAAACGCAGATGCCCAATTTCGAGTATATGCCCAGTGTGGGTTCTACCCATGCAGAATCTGCACGTCACTGCAACCATGTATGGTCACACTACGCCCTGGCAGACCTGACAGGCAAAGGATGGCCTGTACTGCTGTTGGAAGAGCGCGAAGGCGGAGAGATGACGGAGCGCGTCATGCTGGCAGACTTTAAGGGCAATCTCTGCGTTATCGCCACCCAGTCGGCTCTTGGCGAGAAGATGAACGTGTACCAGTTGCCTCCGCGGAAGGACAATAAGCGTGTAGCCGTACAATATCGTGACATGGCAGGCGGCTACTTTTACACCATCCTGACGGGCAACAACGTGATGTTCGTCGTCAGTGACCTGCCCAACTTCTCGAAAGCCAGCGACGAAGACACACGTGTGGTTTCACTGGAAGAAGGCTTCGGCAGCGACGATGAGACAACGGAGATTATCAACCAAATAGGCGACTGGATCGACCTGCCAAGTAAACTCGTATGGCACAAACTGACCATCACAGACGAAGAAGATGGAATCTAAAGCGTGATCATTGTCAAATCGGCAAGAAATAGATTGCACAAATCGGACGTTCTGTGCACATTTTGGTCGATTTTGTGCAATTTGTTTGGCTGTATGCGTAAAAAGTCTTACCTTTGCACCCGATTTTGAAGAAAGTAACACATTATTAATAATAATTATGGCTTTAAAGATTGTTGTGCTGGCCAAGCAAGTGCCAGACACCCGAAATGTGGGTAAGGATGCCATGACAGCCGAAGGAACGGTGAACCGTGCTGCCCTACCCGCCATCTTCAATCCAGAAGATTTGAACGCCCTGGAGCAGGCTCTTCGCTTGAAGGAGCAGAACCCAGGCTCAACAGTAGGAATCCTCACGATGGGTCCTCCACGTGCAGGTGAAATCATCCGTCAGGGACTTTATCGTGGTGCAGATACCGGTTGGTTGCTCACCGACCGTCTCTTCGCTGGTGCTGATACCCTCGCTACTTCTTACGCATTGGCTACAGCCATCAAGAAGATTGGCGACGTGGATATCGTGATCGGTGGTCGTCAGGCTATCGACGGTGATACCGCACAGGTTGGTCCTCAGGTAGCTCAGAAACTGGGGCTGAACCAGGTGACTTATGCTGAGGAGGTGCTCAGTGTAAAGGATGGTAAGGCTACTATCAAACGTGTGATTGACGGTGGTGTAGAGACTGTAGAGGCTCCGCTGCCTGTAGTTATTACCGTTAATGGTAGTGCAGCCCCCTGCCGTCCACAGAACGCCAAGCTGGTGATGAAGTACAAGCGTGCTACCTGTCCCATGGAGCGTCCTGCTGAGGGTACACCCTACGACTATCTGTATGAGGAGCGCCCTGAGTTGAACCTGAACCAATGGAGCGTGGCAGATGTGAATGGCGATGTGATGCAATGTGGTCTGAACGGCTCTCCCACCAAGGTGAAGGGTATCAAGAACATTGTGTTCCAGGCTAAGGAGTCGAAGACTTTGACGGCTTCTGATGCTGATATCGAGGGAATGATCAAAGAATTGTTGGAAGAGAAAATCATTGGATAAGAGATATGAACAACGTATTTGTATATTGCGAGATAGAAGGTACTCAGGTACAGGAAGTATCTCAGGAGCTGCTGACCAAGGGTCGCAAGCTCGCCAATGAACTGAAGGTTGAGCTCCACGCCATTGTTGCCTTGATAAGCTGTTTGTGTTCGACGCAAAGGACTTGTTCCCCTATACCTCAGCTCCCCACACTGACATCCTGGTTAACCTCTTCAAGGAGGAACAGCCACAGATCTGTCTGATGGGTGCTACCGTAATCGGTCGTGACTTAGGTCCTCGTGTATCGTCATCACTGACCTCTGGTCTGACAGCTGACTGCACAGAGTTGGAGATTGGACCGTATGAGGATAAGAAGGAGGGCAAGACTTACGAGAACCTGCTCTATCAGATCCGTCCCGCCTTCGGTGGTAACATCGTGGCTACCATCGTGAACCCCGAACACCGTCCCCAGATGGCTACTGTCCGCTCTGGTGTGATGCAGAAGGCTATCTATGATGGCGCCTGCAAGAAGGAGGTTGTTTACCCTGAGGTGTCTAAGTATGTAAGCCCCGAGGCTTTCGTAGTGAAGGTGCTCGACCACCACGTAGAGGCAGCCAAGCACAACCTGAAGGGTGCACCTATCGTAGTTGCCGGTGGTTACGGAATGGGTTCGAAGGAGAACTTCGACCTGCTGTTCCAGTTGGCAAAGGTACTTCATGGTGAGGTTGGCGGTTCTCGTGCCGCTGTGGATGCTGGCTGGCTGGACCACGACCGTCAGATTGGTCAGACTGGTGTGACCGTTCATCCGAAGGTGTATATCGCCTGCGGTATCTCCGGACAGATCCAGCACATCGCCGGTATGCAGGATTCTGGTATCATCATCTCTGTGAACAGCGATCCCGATGCCCCCATCAACAAGATTGCAGACTACGTGATCGTTGGTACTGTGGAAGAGGTAGTTCCCAAACTCATTAAATACTATAAGCAAAATTCGAAGTAATTATGGCAAATTATTATAGCGATCATCCTGAGATCGGGTTCTACTTGAACCACCCCCTGATGGCTCGTATTGTTGAGCTGAAAGAAAAGGGTTTCGCTGATGCGAAAGAATATGACTATGCTCCCGTTGACCTGGGCGATGCTATCGAGAACTACAAGCAGATTCTCGACATCACCGGCGACGTAGCAGCAAACATCATCGAGCCAAACTCTGAGGCTGTTGACCTCGAAGGTCCGCACCTTGAGAACGGTCGTATGATCTACGCCTCTAAGACTTACGAGAACCTCGACGCCACCCGTAAGGCTGGCCTGTGGGGTGTCTCAATGCCCCGTCGTTATGGCGGTCTGAACCTGCCTAACGCTGTGTTCTCTATGCTCTCTGAGATGATTTCGGCTGCAGATGCCGGTTTCCAGAACATCTGGAGTCTGCAGAGCTGTATCGACACGCTGTATGAGTTCGGTTCAGAGGAGCAGCGCCAGAAGTATATCCCCCGTGTTTGTGCCGGTGAGGGTATGAGTATGGACCTGACGGAGCCCGATGCCGGTTCTGACCTGCAGCGCGTGATGCTGAAGGCCACCTTCGACGAGAAGGAGAACTGCTGGCGCCTGAACGGTGTGAAGCGTTTCATCACCAACGGTGACTCAGACATTCATCTCGTGCTGGCCCGTTCAGAAGAGGGAACTAAGGACGGACGCGGTCTGTCGATGTTTATCTACGACAAGCGCCAGGGCGGTGTTGATGTACGTCACATCGAGCACAAGCTGGGTATCCACGGTTCACCCACCTGTGAGCTGACTTACAAGAACGCCAAGGCAGAGCTCTGCGGTAGCACCCGTCTCGGTCTGATCAAGTACGTGATGGCCCTGATGAACGGTGCCCGTCTGGGTATCGCCGCTCAGAGTGTTGGTGTGGAGCAGGAGGCTTACAACGAGGGTCTGGCTTACGCCAAGGAGCGTCAGCAGTTTGGTGACAAGATCATCAACTTCCCCGCTGTCTACGACATGCTCTCTCGTATGAAGGCAAAGTTGGATGCTGGTCGTTCACTGCTGTATGAGACAGCTTGCTATGTAGATGTTTACAAGTGTCTTGAGGATATCGAGCGCGACCGCAAACTAGAACCTGAGGAGAAGCAGGAGCTGAAGAAGTATCAGCGTCTGGCTGATGCCTTCACCCCACTGGCAAAGGGTATGAACTCTGAGTACGCCAACCAGAACGCTTACGATGCTATCTCAATCCACGGTGGTTCGGGCTTCATCATGGAGTACAAGAGCCAGCGCCTGTTCCGCGACGCCCGTATCTTCTCTATCTACGAGGGTACCACCCAGTTGCAGGTTGTAGCCGCTATCCGCTACATCACCAACGGCACCATGCTGAACAACATCAAGGATATGCTGGCTGCTCTGCCCGCAGAGGCTAATGCCGCATTAAAGGCACGTGTAGAAAAGCTCATCCCCGTTTACGAGGAGGCACTTGCCAACGTAAAGGCTCTGGACAATCAGGATGCTCACGACTTCCTGGCTCGTCGTCTGTATGATATGACTGCTGAGCTCGTGATGTCGCTGCTCATCATCCGTGATGCCGCCAAGGCTCCTGAGCTCTTCGAGAAGAGTGCCAACGTGTATGTTCGCATGACCGAGGAAGATGTATATGGTAAGTCTGCATACATCAAAGCCTTCCAGGTAGAAGACCTCGAGAACTTCAAGGCTGCTCAGGCAGAAGACGAAGTGCAAGCATAAATGGCAGCCCACAACGAACTGGGAAGATGGGGTGAAGACCTGGCTACAGCCTACCTGGAGCAGAAAGGTTACACCATTGTGGAGCGCGATTGGAAGTCAGGACGGCGTGATATCGACATCATTGCCCGTGACGGAAACATCGTGGTGTTCGTGGAAGTGAAGACCCGCAGAAGCAGGGTGTTCGGAGAGCCTGAAGAGGCTGTCGACTTCCACAAGCTGCAGCATCTGCAACAGGCCATCAACCACTATGTGAAGTTCAAGCACATCCGACAACCCATCCGCTTCGACATCATCTCTATCGTTGGTACTATCGGTAAGACGCCTGACATCCGGCATATCCAAGATGTGACGCTTATATAAACAAATCGCTCCAGTACATTAACTGGAGCGATTTTTAAACCAAAACTAAAAAAAACAACTTATTATGACTAAGAAATTGTTTTCATTCGCTTTGTTGTTGGTGTCAGCCCTTACGGTTATGGCACAGACAGTCAGTGTATCATCTCCCAACGGGAAGTTGAAGGTAGATATCACCTGTCAGAACGGACAGGCTGCCTATACCGTCAGCTATGACGGAAAGACGATGATGACACCTTCTGCCTTAGGTTTGAAGGCCGACATCGGTGATTTCTCGAAAGGTCTGAGTCTGAAGGACAACAAGCAGAGCAGTGTAGATAAGACTTACACGATGACCCGCACCAAGGCATCAAGTTCACATTTCGTAGCCAACCAGTTGGACGTGACCCTGACCAATGCAGAAGGTACGCCAATAGTGGTGACTTTCCTGGTTTCTGACAATGACATCGCTTTCTGCTATTCACTACAGGAAGCCAAGAACAAAGATATCCACAGTGCAGTCATCCAGAGTGAGGCAACAGGCTTCAACTTCCCCGACCAGGCCACCAGCTTTATCTGTCCACAGAGCAAGCCGATGGTTGGTTTCGCCCAGACCAAGCCTTCCTATGAGGAAGAATATACAGCCGACGCAGCCATCAATACACCATCAGCCTTTGGTGAGGGATACACATTCCCATGCCTGTTCCGTATCGGTGCTGACGGTTGGGTGCTGATCAGTGAGACCGGTGTAGGCAGCAACTATGTTGGCACACACCTGAGCGATTTTGAGCAGGGCAAGGGGTACACCATCGCCTTCCCCAACCCAGGTGAGATGAAGGGCATGGGCAGCAACTATGCCGCCATCAACCTGCCTGGCTCTACCCCTTGGCGCACCATCACCGTCGGCGCAACCCTGAAGCCGATTGTGGAGACCACGATTCCCTATGATGTCGTGGAGCCTCTCTATGAAGCCAAGCAGGAATACTGCCCAGGGCGCTACACATGGGGCTGGCTCATCTGGCAGGACAACTCCACCATCTATGAAGATCAGGTAAAGATGATTGACGTGGCAGCAGCGATGGGTTACGAATACACCCTCGTAGATGCATTATGGGACACACAGATCGGTCGTGACCGTATCGAGGAACTGTCTAAATATGCACAGAGTAAAGGTGTGCGTCTGCTGCTGTGGTATAACTCCAACGGCACTTGGAACGATGCGCCTCAAGGTCCGCATAACGGCATGAGCACAGCCATTGCCCGTGAGCGTGAGATGGCGTGGATGGAGAAGATCGGTGTGGCTGGTATCAAGGTGGATTTCTTCGGCAGTGACAAGCAGGAGATGATGAAGCTCTACGAGGATATCCTTGCCGACGGCAACCGTCATGGACTGCAGGTGATCTTCCACGGCTGTACCCTACCCCGTGGCTGGGAGCGTATGTATCCTAACTACGTAGCCAGTGAGGCTTTCCTGGCTTCAGAGAACGTGTTTTTCTCTGAGCATCATGCCAAGCAGGAAGGTTTTGAGTTGACCATGCACCCCTTCTCGCGTAACGCCGTAGCCGCAGCTGACTGGGGCGGTGTGATGATGAACCACCACATGAGCCGTGACAACAAGAGCCGTCACCAGCGCTACACCAGCGATGTGTTTGAGATGGCATCAGCTATCGTACTTCAGACAAGTGTGAACTGCGTAGCCATCTATCCCAAAAACCTTGAAGAGCTGCCTCAGTTTGAACTGGACTTCCTGAAGGAGATTCCTACCACATGGGAAGAGACACAGTTTATCGACGGCTATCCCACCCAGTATGTTGTACTGGCACGCCGCACTGGCGACAAGTGGTATGTGGCTGGTCTGAACGGCACTCAGGAGAAGAAGGTGCTGACCCTCCAGTTGCCGATGCTGGCAGGCAAGACGGTGCGTTATTACACAGACAGTCCCAAGAAGAAAGGCGAGCTGTTGCCTGCGTCAGAGTTGAAGACCCTGAAAGTTGGCAAGAACGGCGAAACAAAGGTAACGATTCAGCCCATGGGCGGTATCATCATCACAGAATAGACTATTTCTGGTCCAGATAGTTCCGGATATCCTCCTGAACCCGACGGAACTGCTCTGAAGACATGTAGCCCGTGTTTTTCTTGAGCATCACCTTGATGTCCTGCAATGAGTTTTCATAGCAGGACATTTCATTTCGCTTCTGTGTCTTATGAGCAGAGGCATGATATATCTCGTTCTGACGCTCCTGGCGAAGCAGGTTGCAGACCTTTGAGAGCATGGGTGAAACGACCGTATCAAACAGGTGGTGGCCCTGGATATACAGATAGGTAGTCTGAGGTGTGACACCCAGTGTCCTCAGACTCTCCTTAGTGGCCAGATACTCCTCCTTGGCGTCAGGAAACTGTCGCTGCAGGTCATGAATCTTGGTACGTACCTTCCGTCTGACATTGGCGATAGAAGGTTCCGGATTATAGACATTAAAGCCTCCCGGGTCAGCGATGCGATTCAAGTCGGTAATAGAGAACTTGGGATAATTGCCGTTACGGTAAAACATGATGGACCACACGAACAACGGGAAGAGCGCCTCGCTGAACTGGGCGAAATAGTCACGGAAATCGAAGATGCGATGATCGTTGAGCGTTACGGACACACACACGTTATGCAACGAAGGTGCATAGCACTGGAAGTTCTCGATGGCATAGACATAGGTATGGAAGACATAAGGGCTCTCCAGCACCTTCTGAGACTGATGGGTACGCCCCTGAATCAGGTAGTCGTAATCAGCATCCACACAGGCTATCATATCGCGTCCCAGAGGCTCTCCTTCGAGGAAGTTCATCAGCACCGACTTCTTGCCACGCGTCAGGTTGCCCTTTGAGGGAAGCATCACCTCGAAGAAGCGCTTATCATCCTCGAACTCACTGAGAACCGTCCGCCAGAAATAGATATCATCATAGCTCTCGACGTAGGCCACAATCCTACGGCGTGCATTCTTTGAAGTCAACGAGTTCGCCGCTTCTAAGTATTTACTGTTCAAATTATCTTTCAGTCGATTCGACATAGGCTAGGATGACTAGGAAAACTAGGATGACTAGATAGTGATATCGCTTACCTCTGTGACAGAGTCGATCCAACCGTTCATAACAACGGCTGGTGAGTGGGTGGTCAGAATGATCTGGACATTGGGATTAAGCTCCAGGCACAGATCGATGAGCCGTTTCTGCCACTCGATGTGGAGAGACACCTCTGGCTCATCCATAAAGAGCACACAAGGCTTGTTATCCTCTACCAGTACGGTCAGCAGGATGGCCAGCATCTGTTTCTCACCACTCGACAGCTGATAAGGCACCAGCGTCTCGCCAATCTGTGAGAAACGAATCTCGTTCTCTGTACGCACAATCTTCTTTCCTGTCTCGGAAAACAGATCATCGACAATATCCTG
This sequence comes from uncultured Prevotellaceae bacterium, assembly GCA_902800595.1. Taxonomy (GTDB): domain Bacteria; phylum Bacteroidota; class Bacteroidia; order Bacteroidales; family Bacteroidaceae; genus Prevotella. The sequence goes on from CADCFA010000058.1 coordinate 9,791, forward strand.
GAAGCGCTTCTTCTGGACAGACAGTTGCTGGGCGGCATCAGCGTTCCCTTGCTGAAGCTGTTCAATGATACGATTACCGATGTTCACTTGATAGTCAAGGTACTTACGCTGCAGGTGATAGATCTGGAAATCAAGGGCTGAGCGCACGGAAACAGGACCGGCAATCTCACGGATCTTTGCAAGACTGTTCATCAACCCCGACTCGGAGAGTTCCACCATCGGAGAGTCGAGTGAACGGATCACGTCGTAACGGATCCACTTGGCATCCTCTGGCTCCACATCGATTCTAACGCCCTTCAACATATGACTTGGAAACTCGCCACCAGCCGACAGGCCTTTCACCACCTTATTGAGGATGGTACTCTTACCCTGTCCGTTGCTACCACTTAGGATATTCACCTGGCGGTGCAGATCCCAGATGATATGTTTCTTACCACTCCATAGAGAATCGATCTCTATTCGTTTGATGTAGTCAGCGTACTTTTGCATAAGCTTCTTGTTTATAAAAGGGCACCATAATATCTATGATGCCCCTTTTCTGTTTGATTATCTCACCTTAAATTTCGGTCTCGTCTCTCCTGGATGCCAGAAGTCAAAGAGTGCCACGTCAATTATCAAGTTGCTGTAAGCCGGACCGGCACCTGACTCTGTCTCGCCACTGCCGTAAGCCAACTGATAAGGTATATGAACCAACCAACGGTCGCCGATATGCATCTGCAACAATGCCGTCCGGAAACCGGTGATCCATTGGACTCCACTATACACATAGGCCGTATTCCAGCCAAAATCACCGATATATGTCTGGTCAACAACTCTGCCTTCTGGATAGGTCATCGTAGGCAACAGGCGTGTACGATATGCTACGCGCACCGTATCCGTCAGGAATGGTGTTGGAGAATCAGGATCACCGGATTCCAAAACCTTCACATAGATATAGTCGCTGTTGCCGGCTGGCGCATCCTCATGCAGAGAATGGTTCTTGATCTTCTTAAGACTTGTATCAGCAGCCCACTCGGCAAGCGCCTCATCGTTGCGCTGCTGCCAGTTGTCATACTCTCCCTCATAAAGATCGTCGTCATCGTCTTCTTCGCAATCACCCATTTCGTCAGCGATGCTGCCACTTTCTCGATAGACTTTATCATCTTTTTACGCTTTTGCTATTACGTTTACTGGAGTTTCTTCAGCAGACTGGCGATGCTCACCTTATCCTCGATAATAGCGTTGAGATCGCTGATGTTCACACGTTCCTGCTCCATCGTGTCGCGGAAACGGAGTGTCACTTTACCATCAGTGAGGGTGTCGTGATCGACGGTAACGCAGTAAGGCGTACCAATGGCATCCTGACGGCGATAGCGCTTACCGATAGAATCCTTCTCATCATACTGACAGTTGAAATGGAACTTCAGCTGGTCGATGATCTCGCGAGCTTTCTCGGGCAGACCATCCTTCTTCACCAGAGGCATCACAGCACACTTCACAGGAGCCAGAGCTGCGGGCAGCTTCAGCACGGTACGGGTCTCGCCATTCTCGAGTTTCTCCTCCTCAAAGGCGTGACACATGATGCTCAAGAACATACGATCGACACCGATAGAGGTCTCGATGACATACGGTGTGTAACTCTCGTTGGTCTGAGGATCGAAGTACTTGATGCTCTTACCTGAGTATTTCTCATGCTGCGACAGGTCGAAGTTGGTACGAGAGTGAATTCCCTCCACCTCTTTGAAGCCAAACGGCATCTTGAACTCGATGTCGGTTGCGGCATTGGCATAGTGAGCCAGCTTGTCGTGATCATGGAAACGGTAGTTTTCAGCACCGAAGCCAAGAGCCTGATGCCACTTCATACGAGTCTCCTTCCACTTGGGGAACCACTCAAGCTCCGTACCGGGCTGTACGAAGAACTGCATCTCCATCTGCTCGAACTCCCTCATACGGAAGATGAACTGACGGGCTACGATCTCATTACGGAAGGCTTTACCGATCTGTGCGATACCAAAAGGAATCTTCATACGGCCTGTCTTCTGCACATTCAAGTAGTTCACGAAGATACCCTGAGCCGTCTCCGGACGCAGGTAGATCTTCATCGAAGCATCGGCACTGGCACCCATCTCGGTAGAGAACATCAGGTTGAACTGATAGGGCATACAATCTCCTCGTCGAGAATGATCTGCTTCAGTTCGTCGAGATCCGGTCCCTGCATAGCAGCAGCGTAACGAGCATGCAGATTGTCGCGTTTCTCCTTGGTTTCCTTCACGCGCTCGCTGGTCTCCAGATACTTAGCCTCGTCGAAGCTGTCACCAAAACGCTTGCGAGCCTTCTCCACTTCCTTCTGGATCTTCTCGTCGTACTTGGCGATCTGATCCTCGATCAGCACGTCAGCACGATAGCGTTTCTTGGAATCACGGTTGTCGATCAAAGGATCGTTGAAAGCATCCACGTGTCCTGAAGCCTTCCATATTGTGGGGTGCATAAAAATGGCGCTGTCGATACCCACGATATTCTCGTGCAGCATTGTCATAGCCTTCCACCAGTACTGCTTAATGTTATTCTTCAACTCCACACCATTCTGACCGTAGTCGTAAACGGCTCCTAATCCATCGTAAATCTCACTGCTGGGGAACACAAAACCATATTCTTTGCAATGGCTTACAATTTTCTTAAATACATCTTCTTGTGCCATAATAAATATATAAATTCGAATTTATGGTGCAAAGGTACAACTTTTTTTTGAAATCCCTTGCTGTTTTCAATAAAATTGTGTACCTTTGCATCCGCTTAACAAAAAGCATAGGGGCATAGCCCAGTTGGTTTAGAGCGCTGCAGTCACATTGCAGAGGTCCCCGGTTCGAGCCCGGGTGTCCCTACCAAAAGAAAAATCCTCGCCGCTTGGCGAGGATTTTTCTTTGATACCCATCAGTGTTAGTTGAACAGATAACGGATCGTGAACTGGATGCGGTAGGTCGAAGCCGTGCTCAGATAGTTCTGAGAGGTTGAGAGGTGACGCTGACCGTCCACGAGGTTATACTGATACTGATTGCTCTTTGCATCATAAGTCAGCAGGGTGTTACCTGTAACCTGCTTGTACAGACCCCAGTCTTTGCAGAGGAAGTTCAGCAGATTCTCGACATCAACACCAAGCTGCAGGGTGTGCTTGGTCTTACCCCAGTTCACACTCATATCGCGCAGGTAACGGAAGTCGAGCTGATGATGCCAAGGCATCTTTGCACCGCCACGCTCTGCGTACTGACCTAGACGGTTCTTCAGGTAGTCATCCTGCTGGATGTAGTTCCAGAAGTCATCACGCTGCATATCAGCAGTATAAGTATCACCGCCTACTTTACCTTCCTTAAAGTCCCAATTGTTCAGTTCCTGACGAGAAGCAGGCACATAAATCAGGTTACCAGGAGCAGAAGGATCGTTGTTCACATTGCTATTGAAGATGTAAGAGTAACGGCTATAAGAATAAGAACCCAGATAACCATTTTGATAAGCATCATATACAAGGCTGAACGTAGAAGTAGCATGCTTTGACTCCTTCAGCTTATAGCTTGCGCCAATAAGCAGACGGTTAGGAGCCACATAGGTAGCATAACCGGTCTCATTATCGTTAACAGCCTGGATAGAGTTACGATAGTTGTTGTAAGCAGAAGACACCTGGTCACCGATACCCTCGGTATAGCTCTTAGCCTTAGAGAGTGTATAGCTTGCATTCAGGTCGAGACCGAAGTCGAATGCCTTGTGCAGCTGGAAGCTCAAAGAAGCATAGTAAGCCTTGCCACCTGCATTCTCAAGCAAATATGCGCTCTGGCTGTTATAAGTAGACATCTTATGACGTACATCACCATGACCGAGGTCAACAGTAGAAGTACCATCCCAATATACGTTGGCGTTAGAAACGACAACAGGATTCAGGTCTCTGTTCATGATGCCCTCCATGGTGAAATCGATGTCACCTGGCAGTTTGGCATCAAATGCCAGAGAGAACTTCCAAGTCTTCGGCATACGGAGATCCTCTGAGAGGATGGTGGGAGAACCAGGAACAGTTGTTGAGCTGGTAGCACCAATCTGATTCAGCATGTCCTCCTGACTAGTCGTGAATTTAGGCAATGTCTTACCGTTAGCCTGAGTAGCCCAATAGGTCGTCTGACCCATACCAGAGTTTCCTACTGCAGAAACAAGCCATACGAATGGCATACGACCAACGAAGAGACCGGTACCACCACGGAGGATGTACTTACGATCGCCAGTAATATCCCAGTTGAAACCAATACGTGGAGAGAAGCTAAGACTTGCGCTAGGCACATTGTCAGTGCGGAAATGACGACCACCGAAGTCGAGCTTATAATACTCGTCGTTATAATTGTCGGCCAGTGAGGGATAAGAAGGCACTTCGAAACGAGCACCGATTGACATGCGGAAGCGCTCGCTCCAACTGATGTTATCCTGAATATAGAAAGACCACTGGTTGGTCTTCATCTCAGATGTGAACATCGAGTGATTGGCATTGTTGCCATAGGTGATACCAAAGGTACGAGGACCACGTCCAAACACGCTAGCCCAGTCACCAGCAGCTACCTCCTCAGGTGTTGCCTCAAAGGTATAGAAACCGGCTGCAGCCTGTGCATAACCGTTTGCTGCATAGTTGTGCTCATACTGGATACCACCAAAGAGGTTGTGCTTACCAAGTGTTACATTCACCTCATCAGTGATGACAGTAGTCTTTGTCTGAGACAGGTTACCATAGGTAAAGATGTCTCCTGTGTAAGCCCATGTAGGATAGTGATCCTGACCATCATTCATCAAAATCTCAACAACAGGAGCTGCATCGCCATATTCTGTAGAACGGGGCTGATCCTGGAATGAATAAGTAGCACGCAAGGTATTATTAACCTTACCAAACCTAGAGTTCAACTCACCTGCAATTGATGTAAACTTATACTCAGAATAATAGCGGCTTGAGAGTGAACTCATACCATAGTTGGAATTATTACCATAGGTATTGTTAGAACCGCCATAGATATCATTTGACCTGTTAGAGCCAACTGAACGAGAAGCAGAAGCTGGGCTTGAACTCTTACGGTTTGACTTGGTGAAGCGGACATTCAACTTATGGTTATCATTAATATTCCAGTCCAAACGAGCCAGGATACGGTAAGCAGGCGTCTTTACGTTATAATTCTGCCAAGGACCAGTGGACAGACCATAAGTCTTCTGCATATAGTCAGTCAAGCCCTCCAGTTCCTCAATCTGCGGACGGCGGTTAGTTGTGGTGTAAGGCAAAGAGCCATCACCTGCACGGGCATTAGGACCAGTTGTCACATTATGCTCATATTCACCATTCACAAAGAAGAACAGTTTATCCTTGACGATAGGGCCACCGAAAGTCATACCATAAGTATCGTTATGACCATCGTCAACATCAAATACGGTATTGGCAACACGGTTACCCTTCAGAGAAGTACTGGTAATGTAGGTATACAGACTACCCTTGAATTCGTTTGTACCACTCTTTGTAACAGCATTGACACCAGCACCAGTAAAGCCGCTCTGGCGAACGTCGTATGGTGTGATAGAGATAGTCATCTGATCCAAAGCATCAAGAGAGATTGGCGTACCGCCACCAGGCAGCGGACTTGAGCCTAATCCGAAAGCATTGTTGAAAGCAGCACCATCGACTGTGATACTTGACTGGCGATAGTTACCGCCACCGATAGCCATACCACTGGCAGAGCTACTCTGCGGTGTCATCTTCGCAATATCCGTCATGCTACGTCCAACAGTAGGAACAATTGCCATCTGTTCTGCATTCAGGTTGGTCACAGCACCAGAACGGTCAGAACGCATTGTGTTACGAGCAGCTGCAACAATCTCAACCTCCTGCAGCATCTCACTGCCTTCAGAAAGCTGCACATCAACTACAGTATTCTGACCCAGAGACAGTTGGATTCCTGAGAATTTCTTCGTCTGATAGCCAATGTAGGATACCTCAACCTCATAAGGACCACCAGAACGCATACCTGTAATAGTATAGCGGCCGTTCACATTAGTAACAGCACGATAGACAGAACCCGAAGGAGTGTGCTTGGCTGTAATTGTGGCACCAATAACCTCTTCGTTATTAGCAGTCACAATACCATTGATACCAGAAGTCGTCACCTGAGCTACGGCAGTGAGTGAAAGCATCAACGCCGTAACAACCAGCAAAAACAATCTTTTCTGCATAAAATTAGTAATGTTTTAATTAAAAAATAGATCGGCCATAGACCGAAAGTTTGAAATTTCGGTGCAAAATTAATTAAATAAATCGATATAAATGTTTAATTTGCGCTATTTTTTTATTTTCCATGTGATTTTTTGATCAATCTCTCAAGCAGAGGCATTGGATTGACCGGTTTCCCGTTCTTTCTGACCTCAAAATGCAGATGCTCGGTGGTGGCGCGCCCAGTCTTTCCTGTCAGGGCAATCTTCTGTCCACCTTTGACTTTTTCACCCTCCTTCACATAGTTCTTTGAGTTATGTGAATAAAGCGTCTCAGTACCATCTGCATGTTTGATGATGATACACTTACCATAGCCATAATAGCTTTTCGACATCGTGACAACACCATCGAAAACCGCATAAATAGTATCATTGGGTTTGGTCTTCAAATCCACCCCTGTATGACGATGAGACCCTCTATTGTTCTTATATGGACTGATAACCTTTGCACCAGGTAAAGGGTAATAGCCATCGCCAGAACTCTCTGCAAGATTCTTTGTTTGACTACAGGATGAGAACAGGCACAGCAACATAACAGAAAACAAAACACGCAATAATCTCATATTTGACACTTATTTAGGTTCGTGAACAACTACAGCCGTCAGAATACGCCCGGAATTAATTCCTAAGCGACGAGCAGAAAAATAGTCTTCATAGTGTTCATAAGTACAGATACCTGACACTTGGATTTGTTCGGATGGCAATCCTGCTTCGAGGAGTTGCAGACGGTTACATGCCCAAAGGTCGATATGCCATTTCTCCTGCATCCCGCCATTCATGGCTGGCATTTTACAGCTGATAGACTCCATGAGGAAACCGGCTTCTGCAAACTGCGTATAGACCTCATCGCCCACTTCAAAGCTCTGAAGAGAAATACCTGGACCGATGACAGCCTTGAGTTTGCCTGCATCGGATCCATATGCCTCAACCATTGCTTTCACGGTATGCTGTACGATACGACTCACCGTACCGCGCCATCCTGCATGAATCACACTGGCGGCTGTATGCTCCGGATCATAGATGATAAGAGGGATGCAATCTGCAGTGGAAACACCGATACAAACCTCTTTTACATCTGTCATCAGGGCATCCACACCCTCCAAAACCGCTTGACGTTCTGAAGCAGGAAGTTCGAGAAAATCTTGTGTGACACGTCGTACCTCTACCCCATGCACCTGATGTGGCATCAACAGACGGTCAGGCTGAATAGCAAGTGATTGACAAAGTAGCTGGCGATTCTTTTGAATAGCCTCAACATCATCGCCGCAAAAGAGATTGACATTGAACGCCCCGTACCCCCCCTGGCTATAACCGCCATGACGTGTGGTACTGAAAGCCGTTACCTCATCAGCTAGATGATAATGGTGCAATTCGGGGATCATGCTTCCTCTGGTTCTTCGTCGTATTCGAAATCGTCAAGATCCTCAATATCTTCCTCGTCAACATACTCGATGTCTTCGTCCTCACCCTCATCTGCCAGTTCCTGAGCAAAGCGACTCATATCCTTATCACGATGCACAAGTGTGTCTTCGGCTGTGATGGTAGCCAGTTTATTGCTCTCTGCATTGAGTTCACGCCACAACACATCCTTCAGCTCTTCCAGCCCATACCCCGTCACGGCAGAGATAAACACAACGGGCAGATCGTCAGGCAATGTCTCACGAAGCATCTCAACAAGTTCCTCATCGAGCAAGTCGCATTTTGTGACTGCTAGCACACGATGTTTGTCAAGCAGCTCCGGATTAAACTGTCCCAACTCATTGAGCAGGATCTCATATTCCCGCTTTATATCGTCGGTATCTCCCGGTACCATAAAGAGCAACAAGGAGTTACGTTCTATATGTCGCAGGAAACGCAAGCCTAAGCCACGCCCTTCAGAAGCCCCTTCAATGATACCAGGGATATCAGCCATTACGAACGACTTGTTATCACGATAGCCCACAATTCCCAGTGAGGGTTCCATGGTAGTAAAGGGGTAATTAGCAATCTTAGGACGCGCATTGGAAAGCGCAGATACCAGCGTAGATTTGCCCGCATTGGGGAATCCCACCAAACCGACATCTGCCAGGAGTTTCAGTTCCAGGATAATGGTCATCTCCTGCATCGGTTCACCAGGCTGTGCATAACGCGGTGCCTGATTAGTAGCCGTACGGAACTGAAAATTACCAAGTCCACCTCGTCCGCCCTTCAGCAACAGGACTTCCTGACCGTCGTAGGTGACATCACACACATACTTTCCTGTTTCTGCATTATAGACTACTGTGCCACAGGGGACATCGATATAGACATCCTTACCATCAGTACCGTGACATTTATCCTTGCCGCCATTACCACCATGTTCTGCAAAGATATGACGTTCATACTTCAGATGCAACAATGTCCAATAGTTGTGATTGCCTCTCAGGATGATACTACCACCCTTGCCGCCATCACCACCATCAGGACCGCCGTTGGGATTATACTTCACATGACGCAGGTGCATGGAGCCTTTGCCGCCCTTACCAGAACGGCAATAGATCTTCACGTAATCTACAAAATTGCTTTCGGGCATATTGATGGATTATAAGTTGTCAATGACCTGACAGATATCTGCGAAGATACGGTCAAGTTCGCCAGAGCCATTGATATGATGATGCACTCCCTCATTCTTATACCACTCAATCAGAGGCTGGGTCTGACTGTGGTAAACTACGAGACGCTTCTTGATGGTCTCCTCATTATCATCGGCACGACCACTCTGCTGTCCACGAAGAATCAGACGTTTCATCAGTTCGTCTTCGGGCACGTCAAGTTCAATCATGGCAGCCACCTTGTCACCACGTTCATCAAGCATCTTTTTCAGAGCCTCTGCCTGTGGTATCGTACGGGGGAAGCCATCGAAGATGACACCTTTATGGTCACCAAATGAATCATAGACATTAGCAAGAATGCTCACCATCAGTTCATCAGGGATCAACTGACCGTTGTCAATAAAACCTGCTGCAGTCTTACCAAGTTCTGTACCTTTTTTGATCTCGCTACGAAGTACATCACCTGTAGAAATATGATTCAAACCGTACTTCTCAATCATTTTGTCACTCTGCGTGCCCTTACCAGAGCCCGGAGCTCCGAAATTATTTTAAGTTTATTCCACTATCGTATATATATCCTTCAGCTCTCGTCCCTGATGATCATAATCCAAGCCATAGCCAACGATAAAGTCATCGGGAATACGGAAAGCGACATAATCGAGCTTCAGTTCCTCTTGCAGTTTGTCGGGTTTGAAGAAAAGCGTGCAGATATGTACGGAAGCGGGATTACGCGTGCCTAACGACTCTATCATATTCTTCATCGTATGACCGCTCTCCACAATATCTTCAACAATAATAACTGTACGACCTGACAGATCCTCATTGATACCCAACACTTCCTTAATCTTACCCGTTGAAATAGTACCCTCATATGAGGCCAACTTCACAAATGAGATTTCACAGGGGATGGTCATCTCGCGCATCAGATCAGCAGCAAAGATAAACGCTCCGTTAAGCACACCCAAAAACAAGGGAACCTTACCTTCCATATCCTTGCTAATCTGCTGTGCCAGGGCTTTAACACGCTCCTTGATCTCTGATTCAGTAATCGACGTTTTGAATGTCTTATCCTTAATTTTAACGATACCCATACGCTGAAAAGATTAAAAATTTCTGCAAAATTACAAAAAATCTGCCAAACTCTGCTATTCGTTAGCATATTTTTCGTATTTTTGCACCTATGAAGA
>CADCFA010000059.1 GCA_902800595.1 uncultured Prevotellaceae bacterium
TATTATTGTTTAACAAAATACAATCACAATGAAAAAGATTATGAATTGGATGCTCGCCGCCATTCTTATTTGCGGCGCAAGTGTGTTTACGGCATGCACGTCGAACGAAAACACCCCCGCCCCCGTCCCACAACCAGACATCAACCTTGCTGAGAAAATCATCGGCAAATGGATGGTTGCCGAATTGGATGGAGAACCGTGTCCAACCAACTTGAAGACTGTTGTCACATTCGATTCACCAACGAAAGCATTCGGTAGTCTTTCAGATTTCTATAGCAAGTCGTGGGACAACGAGGTGGAAGCCGACGTGGAGATCAACGGAAACAAAGTGACACTCACTGCGAAGGAAGATGACCATACCTCACATGTGCTTGACCTTACCGTTTCATCCATTACGGATAAGGATATGGTGCTGAGTTCCGACTGGACAGTCCTTGTTGATGGCACAGAGGTTTATCATGAGGCTTATGGGGAGGAGCGCTGGGAACGCGTGACAAAGGACTATGAGACCGCCTTCCTGGGCCTATGGGAAGGCAAGGTAACCAGAGATCTGGGTGACGAAACTAACGATGAGCTGCACCGTTGGGAATGCATGGCCGCCGGCACTTATGCTTTCTACGACAAGGTGGACAACAAGTGGGTGGAAGCTCCCCACTACTTGGCAGACTACTTCGTCGATGGTACCTTGCTCTGCACCCGCTGGCAGGACACAAAAGACAGCGAGGAACTGCGTGAGTGGTGGGAAATTGAAAGCATCAAGGATGATGTGTTGAAGGCTACGGCCCTGCGAGTGCGCGAGGATGGCTCGACCTACACCGCTACATTCCAGATGACGAGGGTACAGCCGGAGACTATCGATTACAGCGATAAGACCAACTGGCTTGCGTTTCCAGAAATCACCAAAGACGTTGATGCTATCTACATCTACTCTACATCGTACGTTGAGTCGAGCTTCGACGATGGTGCCTCCAATTACGTACCCATTGACAACCCTGAGATGATAATGTTCGCCAATGGTGAATATGAGACGAATGCAACCTTGTTTGAGGAGTCTTGCAACGTGTTTGCACCATACTACCGCCAGGCCGGCATGAGGTATGCCAATGAAATCGCAAAGAAAACCGGAAACATCGACGCAGCGCTTGCTGGTTTATCATATACCGACATCAAAGCATCGCTCGACTACTACTTCGAGAATTGTAACAATGGACGTCCGTTCATTATTGCAGGTCACAGTCAAGGCTCGGCCATGGTCAGGTATGTATTGAAAAACTACTTCACAGAGCACCTCGATTACTACCAGCGCATGGTGGCTGCCTACCCCATTGGCTTTGCCATCACAAAAGATGACCTCGAAGCATATCCGCACCTGAAGTTTGCAACCGGAGAGAGTGACACGGGTGTCATCATCAGCTATAACACTGAGGGTCCCAAGAACGTAGAGGAGAACGCCAGGAACGTCGCGGTGCTCCCGGGTGCTATAAGCATCAATCCGTTGAATTGGAAGCTCGACGAAACCTACGCATCCGCCAGTGAGAACAAGGGTTCGCTCGTGCAGAACAAAGAAACAGGCGCTCGTGAGTTCGTTGACCTCGGCGTCGATGCACAGATAAACCTTGCCCGTGGCGTCATCGTGACTAACACTACAGCTCCTGTCACCGAAGGGAAAGAATTCTTCGGGCCAGCCAGTTTCCACGAAAACGACTACTCGTTCTTCTACAAAAACCTCCAGGAAAATGTAGCAAAGCGCATTGCAGCTTTTAAGTCGAACTGATATCAACCAAATAGAAGTCAAGGTATAAACTCAAATAAAACATGCTAAGATTTAAAAAGAAAGTCAAAATCGCAGATATTGGCATCACAGCCATCGCAGGCATTTTGTCTGTGTGCGTCATGTACTATGCGGTTTACAAATTCGGATTGCAAGAGGCAGGGGAAGAACTGATTCTCAACATGTTCTACCTGGTCTCTTTGGTCATGATTGGGTTGTACTTCTTCAACCATTTGAGTCCCAATCAGTTCAACTACAGCTGCTCTATATGTGTGGGGATGACAATTCTGCTGCGCGACATTCTCTTTCCGCCGCCACTGGCCATTTATGCCCTACACGTGACTTGTCTCTTCCTCTCGGTCATGCTGCTCCTCATGCTGACATATTTCTATGCCCGCAAGCAATGGAAGACCTACACCAAGCGCGATCTGTGGATGATCTTTTTAGTGGACGTGGTTATTGCCGCACTTTACAACTACGACATTTATATTGAGCCCGCCGAAGCATACACCGATTATCTGTTGATTGAAATATGGATACGACCTACCATCACTTATGGTCTGGTGGCCTGTTTCGTAACAGAAGTTGAAGAGAAATCGTTGACTGATCACTAAAAATGTATAAATAACTAAAGAAAACAAGACTATGGATTTGAATGAGATCAGAGAGAAATTAAGAGAGGTGTATGGCGGCGAGAACAGGCAGATTACCGATGGTAATTATGACCAGTCGCTGGCCGTGAAGTGTATCAACGGTACTTTCGTCGGCAGGAAGACGGAGAATATCACGGTATTCAGAGGCATCCCGTATGTCGGCAAGCAACCAGTCGGGGAACTGCGCTGGAAAGCACCAGTGGATATAGTCCCCGATGACGGCATCTATGAGGCCTATTACAATGCGAAAAGTGCCTACGGCAATGGACAATTGGAAACAGGTTCCCTTTACTACCTGGATGAAGACTGCCTATATCTAAACGTATTCAAGTCGGACGAGGCCACAGCTCAGAAGAAGCCCGTCATGGTATGGATTCACGGCGGTGCTTTTGAGTCAGGCGGTACCATCGACCCGATGTTTGACTGCATCAATTTCGTGAAGGAGAATCCCGATGTCGTAGTCGTTACCATTGCTTACCGACTTGGCGTCATGGGCTTCCTGCACCTCTCTCATCTACCCGACGGCAAGGATTACACTGACTCACAAAACTTGGGACTCTTGGATCAATTGAAGGCGCTGAAGTGGGTTCACGAGAATGTTGCGGCATTTGGCGGCGACCCCGACAATGTGACTATCTTTGGTGAATCTGCCGGTGCTGCCAGCTGTACCTTGCAGCCATTGGTTCCAGGCTCCCAAAAATATTTCAAGCGCCTCATTGCCGAGAGTGGTTCCATCAATCAGACGAGATCTCCAGAAGAAGCTATCGAGTGTACCAACAAACTGATGGAAGTGCTCGGTTGCAAGACCGTTGCCGACCTGTTGAAGGTGAGTGGCGACAAGCTGTTGGAAGCTTCTGCCATCAACTTTGTACACCAGATGCCCGAAAGAGACGGAAAGTATCTGCCTACTGACACCTTTGCGGCTTACGCCAATGGTGCAGCGAAGGACTTGGAGATTCTGGTGGGTTGCAACAAGGACGAGATGAACTTCTTCGTGTCCAGTTTCGGCAAGGAAGGCTGGGATAATTGGATTGCAGGACGCAAGCAAGAGAAATATGCCAAGTTGCCAGCTGACGAGAAAGCACTGGTCGATAGTTATATGAACGATGTGAAGGGTGACTACTTCCAGCCAGACAGTAGCCTCTTGAGCCAGAGCTGGTTTAATGTGCCTATCATCAAGTTGTCTGAGTGCCAGACGAAGGCTGGTGGTAAGGCATTCACCTATTACTTTACGCCTGAGTCGCCCGATCCGATTATGAAATGCGGACATGCCATAGAACTTTCGGTCGTATTCAATCATCCTGAGATGACAGCAGACACGGGAAGAGCTTTTGACGAGACTTTCTGCAAGACCATGCGCAAGATGTGGGTTCAGTTCGCAAAGACCGGCAACCCATCGCTCAGTGCCGAGATTTCTCCTGACGGCAAAGCCAAGGAGTGGCCGTTGTACGACCTTGAGAATAAGAGGGTGATGGTGCTCGACGAGTTCGACATCCATCCTGCCAAGGAATCTGAAGTGAAGATCGTGGATTGGGAGAGGACCTATTTCCTCACCAAGTATTATATGCTTTAAGCGCAAACGGAGCATACCATTATAGTGAAGGGGCTCGCAGCAATGCGGGCCCCTTGATTCAACCTAATAACTTTTGCCGTCGTCATGACGGGACTTTTGCACTAAGAACAGACTATATATCGTTCAGCAGAGCTGCCGATGGAGTTTCTTGCATTTTGATGTAGGCAAAGAGTTTCTTACCAGCGTCCTTCAGACTGGCACCGAAGAGATACACCACATCGTCGATAATCAGGAAACGGTCGTGATTGCGTTGCGAGGTGTGGATGCCAATTGGTGGATATTGCTGGTTGTGACGCTGCAAATCCAACTGCTGTTGCTGATTCAGCTGACGAGTGTAAATGGTGGCTGTCACGCCAGCAGAGCGATTGCTGAGCATCGTCAGGGTATCGACATTGATATAGTTGTCGATGAGGATGATGGAGTGCTTCGCCTGTTTGATGAGGCTGATGATATGTGCGTAGGCATCGAAGATCTGTCCGTCGTAGAAGATGCCTTCTACTGGAGGTAGCGATGAGCGGACGAAGAAACTGACCTTGTCTTTGAGTTCTTCTATTTGAGAATCTTGTTTAGCCACATGTTCTTCCAATGCTACAATTCGGCTGTTTACCACATAGCCTTTCAAAAGGTATTCCTTCAATATGCGATTAGCCCATTGACGGAATTTGGTTCCTCGTTTTGATTTTACTCTGTAACCAACAGAAATGATTACATCAAGATTGTAGGCTGTATATTCGTAAGTTTGATCTCCCTCAGACCCCATATGTGCAAATTTTGCACATGTGATATTTTCCTCAAGTTCTTCCTCTTTGTAGATGTTGCGAATATGACGGCTGATGACAGTTCTGTCCTTATCAAATAACTCTGCCATTTGCTGCTGAGTCAGCCATACAGTTTCTTCCCCCATTCTTACTTCCAGCCTGATGGTTTCATCGGGTTGGTACATGACGATCTCGCCTTTGCTTGATTCAATGTTGTTCATACCATTATTTTTTAAGTTCGACAATGTTTTGATGGCGCAAAGGTAAGGATTATTTCCGAAAGATCCAAATATTCGCCCAAATTTCCTTGCTTTTTCTTTCTGTGATGCAAACCTTAGAACACAGAAAGAACCATCCCTTTTGTGGCGATGCCAGAGCTTAAGCGACAAGATTTTGCCCTCTTGAGCCGCTTTTGTCGTTTCGTTCCCACTCTGTCGCAACAACTCTGAGAATATTTCGCCTAAATATTTGGAATCTGCCGAAATTTGTCGTATCTTCGCACCAGTAAGTTTAACAATTTAAAATTTATACGATTATGAAGCAGAATGAAATGAACAGCCAGAAGGCTCAGGAGTTGACAAAGGAAGAGTTGGAGCAGGTAAACGGTGGTAAGGTTACTATCCAAGATATATTGAAATCTACCACTGCTATATTGATGTTTCCGTGAACTCACAGAAACAAGAGAGGCACCCCTTATCGGATGCCTCTTCTCTTTTTAATACCCCATGCACGAGGTAGCTCCCAACGCGGTCAGCACCGCCGTTGCAATCGATGCAATAATCTGCACCACAAACTTCAAAGTCTCCTTCTTCGTCATAACGTTTAATGTTTAACGGTTATTGGTTATTGTTTATTGGTTATTGTTTATTGGTTATTGGTTATTGGTTAATCTCCGCTCGGTTGGTCGTAGTCAGGCTCTTCAACTGGAGGAGTAGGGGTGTTGCTGCCACCGTTACCGCCTGAGGTGCTACCACCGTTCTCGTTGTCCTCGATCTCACCGCTGTCACCAGAGGTCACGCGCTTCAGCACGTTACCATCCTCATCGAGACAGGTGATCTGGATAGAGGTGTTCTTCAGCTCGTCCTTCACATCCACATTCGGGGTGAAGATGATACGGCGCACGCTGATCAGGTTTGCCTTCACGTCCTCCAACTTCTCCACCGCCTTCGAACGCACGCCGAAGCGCATCGTGCCAAGTCCGGGGAGTGGGATAGAGTGACCTTCGGTCGCCCAGGTGCGGATTACTTCGCCAGCAGCATCCCAAGCCGCCTTGATCACACCAGCGGAGATACCGCTGTGGGTAGCCGCCTCCTGGAACACCTTCTTCTCGGTGATGGGCACGTAGAGGTCGGGGCGCATCACGAACTTCTTACCGGGGTTCTTACCAATTTTCACTTCACGCAGTTGTGCAATTACTTTAATAGCCATAATTTTAAATTAGTTTTTAAATAGATTGTAAATGTTTATTGGTTATTGGTTGTTGTTTAATGTTTGAGGGTTCGACGGCCGCCATTAAAGGAAAATCTTGCTACCATTAATGCGCGCAATTTCTAGATTTAATGCTCGAGCTTGCTCGCTTTGCTCTGCAAAGAATTTTTATCCTTAATGGCCGCCTCTGCGACCTCTTTCATTTGACATTGCAAAGGTACAACATTTTCATTGCGGTTCACGAATACTTCACAAGAAAATATAGTTTTCTCACAAAAAATTTTGTGTGTATTGGCGCGGTCATTTGGTCATGGTCATTTGTCAAAATCGAAAACGGACTGTCAAAATCCGCCACTATAATATAAATATTCTATTTATATATAGTGAGCAATGACCGCGTTTCCGAAATCGAAAATGACCAAATGACCATGACCAAATGACCACATTAAAAAATCTGAATTTTAATTTAGTTTCTTGAGCGGTGTTGTCTTCCAGATGTGCCGCAGGGTAGTATTTCTCCTGCTCGTCACGGAGCTGTTTACACAAAACTACCATCCAATATCAGACCGCTCAGAAAAAAAGTGTTTTTCTGCAATAATCCTTGTGGATTCCAAATAATTTTCGTATCTTTGCAGGCAGTAAAAGACTTACTAAAATAATATTCACTACAAGCAATCATCAACTCTATGACGAATCAGATAGATAGCAAAAAACAAAAAGCC
>CADCFA010000060.1 GCA_902800595.1 uncultured Prevotellaceae bacterium
ATGACGATCAAACCCGGCGAGGAGGACTTTGTGTTTCTGAACCGCTACGGCAAGCACCTGACACGGGTGATGATCCTGATTATGATCAAGCGGCAAGCCGCAGCAGCAGGCATCGAGAAGACCATCTCACCCCACACCCTGCGCCACTCGTTTGCCACAGCGCTGCTGGAAGGTGGTGCCGACCTGCGTTTCATCCAGGCACTGCTGGGGCATGAGAGCATCGGCACAACGGAAATCTATACGCATATCGATACATCAACACTGCGGAGGGAGATACTGGAGCACCATCCGAGAAATATAAAATCGTACCTTTGAGGCTTCGCCTCGAAGATAGGCTGCATCTCGGAAAAATCCAAATAAATTTGGTTTTTCGCTCGATTTGCACTATCTTTGCACCCAAATTAACAAGATATGTCATACTTATTTTCATCAGAATCAGTTTCGGAAGGACATCCCGACAAGGTGGCCGACCAGATTTCAGACGCTATTCTCGACCAGTTCCTGGCCTATGACGAGAAAGCACGTGTGGCCTGTGAGACATTTGTAACCACTGGTCAGGTAGTAATTATGGGTGAGGTGCGCAGCGACGTGTATATCGACCTGCAGACCATTGCCCGCAATACCATCAAGCGTATTGGCTATACCAAGGCAGAGTATCAGTTCGACGGTGACTCATGCGGTATCCTGAGTGCCATCCACGAGCAGAGTGCAGATATCAACCGCGGTGTGGATAACGGCAATGAAGACGAGCAGGGTGCCGGCGACCAAGGCATGATGTTCGGTTATGCCACCAACGAGACGGAGAGCTATATGCCTGTCAGTCTCGACCTGGCACACTTGATTATGCGCACGCTTGCCGACATCCGTAAGGAGGGTAAGGTGATGACCTACCTGCGACCAGACTCCAAGAGTCAGGTGACTGTCCAATACAGCGATGACGGCATTCCCGAGCGCATCGACACCATCGTGGTATCTACCCAGCACGACGAGTTCGACAGCGATGACGAGAAGATGCTGGCAAAAATCAAGGATGACGTGATCAATATCCTGATACCCCGCGTGAAGCAGCAGATACACTCCCAGAAAGTGCTCGACCTCTTCGGCGACGACATCAAATACTACGTGAACCCCACAGGTAAGTTTGTGATTGGCGGTCCTCACGGCGACACAGGCCTTACAGGTCGTAAGATCATCGTAGATACCTACGGCGGCAAGGGTGCTCACGGCGGCGGTGCCTTCTCAGGAAAAGACTCCTCGAAGGTGGATCGCTCAGCAGCCTATGCAGCCCGTCATATCGCCAAGAACATGGTGGCTGCCGGTGTGGCTGACGAGATACTGGTACAGATCAGCTATGCCATCGGTGTGGCCAAGCCCATGAATATCTATGTGAACACTTACGGTCGCAATAAGGTGAACATGAGCGACAGCGAGATAGCCAAGAAGATCGAGCAGCTGTTTGACCTGCGCCCGAAAGCTATTGAGCGCACCCTGAAACTGCGCCAGCCGATGTACAGCGAGACAGCTGCCTATGGACACATGGGCCGTAAGTCGGAAATCAAGCAGAAGACATTCACCAGCCACTACCATGAGACAAAAGTTATCGAAGTAGAGCTCTTTACATGGGAGAAGCTGGATCGTGTAGAGGATATCCGACAGGCTTTCGGACTGGCTTAAGAGCATGATCGTAAGAGACAGCATCCAGACAATGACTGACGCCACGGTGCCTGAGGCTATCGTGGAGGTTCATCCGACAAAACCGCAGACACCCTATCAGGTGCTGCGGTTATTGCCTAAGGATGCTACACCCGCCCAGCAGGACTCTGCCATCCAGGCCTGGCTGGGACACAGAGAAATCAGGTACAGTGAGCAGCCCGACACGCTGCATCTGCCTGGCGAAGGCGTCCCCAAGGACCTGAAAGCTGTCAGTCTGCCACAATATTACCGCGAGAACTTCTTCTCAAAAGACACCCTCTACCACGAGGAACTCAGTGCGCAGGACTACTTCGGTATGCCAGGCGACCCCGTGCCCTACTCCTACGCCAACGACAATCTGGTGACGAGCCTGCTGATTATCGGCTTCCTGCTCATCGCATTTGCGTTTTCACGGATGTCGAACTTCATCGTGGGCCAGGCCAAGAACTTCATCCATCCTTCCCAGAACAGACTGACGCTGTCGGAGACTAGTAGTGAGATCTATATGCAGGTCGTTCTGACCTTTCTGGCCTGTATCGTATATGCGCTGCTCTACTATCTCTACGCAACAGAATACCTGGCCAAGACCTACGTGACAACATCGGAGTATGTGCTGCTGGGCATCTTCCTGGTTGTGTTTGTGGGCTATTCCCTGATGCGCTTTGGACTCTACACCATGGTGAATAACCTGTTCTTCGACAGCAGTAGAAATAAAAAATTCCTGACATCACTACTCTACCTGTCCTCCATAGAGGGTTTGTTGCTTTATCCGGCGTTGGCACTCTTGGCTTTTATGCATCTTCCTGCGCAAAATGCCATCTGGTACTGCCTCACAGTGGTGATTTTGGTTAAAATTCTAACATTTTATAAGAGTTTTACCATCTTTTTTAAGCAAAATGATTTATTTCTGCAAATTATTTTGTACTTTTGTGCCCTCGAAATGGTACCTTTATTCACACTTTGGGGTGGATTATCGGTTATCGTGGACATTTTGAAAATAAATTTTTAGGACACAATGATCAAGAAGATTCTGGTTTCACAGCCTAAGCCAAGCAGTGAGAAGTCGCCGTATTTCGATATTGCGAACAGACCTCTAAGGAATTCCGTGCACAAAAGGTGAGTATTCTCGACTATACTGCGATAGTCTTCACCTCACGTCACGCCATCGACCACTTCTTCAACATGGCCAAAGAGCTGAGGGTGAACATCCCTGAGGACATGAAGTACTTCTGCGTAACAGAGACTATTGCCCTTTATATCCAGAAATATGTACAGTATCGTAAGCGCAAGGTATTCTTCGGAGAGACTGGACGCGTGGATGACCTCGTTCCCACAATGGTGAAGCACAAGACAGAGAAGTATCTGGTGCCAATGAGTGACGTGCACAACGACAGTTTGGCAAACTTACTTGACTCCAAGAAGCTGATCCACAAGGAGTGCGTGATGTATAAGACCGTGAGCAACAACTTCTCAGAGGAAGAGGTGAAGAACTTCGACTATGACATGCTGATCTTCTTCAGTCCCGCCGGTATTGAGTCGCTGACCAAGAACTTCCCCAACTTCAAGCAGGGAGAGATTGCCATTGCCACCTTCGGCCCTACCACTGCCAAGGCAGCCAAGGAGGCAGGACTGCGTCTTGACATTGAAGCACCTTCGGAGAAATATCCCTCGATGACAGGTGCCCTGCAGCACTACCTGATAGAGAAACAAGGCTAAACAGCACGTAAAGATGGTGGCTCCTACGTTTAGTAAAAAGGAGCGCATCGTCAGCAACAAGCTGATGGAAACGCTCTTTGAGAAGGGTGACAGTCAGGCGGTGACGGCATTCCCTCTCAAAGCAGTATATCTGTCTATCGACAAGCCACAGGGAGGAACGCCTGCCCAGGTGCTTATCAGTGTTCCCAAGAAACGATTCAAGCACGCTGTTGACAGAAATCGGGTAAAACGCCAGGTTCGCGAGGCTTTCAGGCATCATAAAGAGATGATCTACGAGCGTATCGCCACAGACAAACAGCTGCTGGTGGCATTCATCTGGCTTTCGGACAGGCACTATGTCTCATCAGAGGTAGAACGACGGATAATCAGACTACTCCAAAAAATCGCTCAACAGCTATGAGATGGCTATCACACTTTATCGCCAAGCTATTGGTATTGCCCATCCGCTTCTACCAATATGCCATCTCACCGCTCTTAGGACCCTCATGCCGCTTTACGCCGACATGCAGCGAATATGCCAGACAGGCGATCCTGAAGCACGGCCCCATCAAAGGCCTCGGACTGGCGATCTGGCGGATATTAAGATGTAATCCCTGGGGCGGTAGCGGCTATGACCCAGTGCCCTAGAAAACCTAGGAAGCCTAGGAAGCCTAGAAATACTAGAATTTAGAATAAGATATATGAAGAATTTTGTAGAAGAACTGAAATGGCGCGGCATGCTGGCACAGATGATGCCTGGCACAGAAGAGCTGCTCCAGAAAGAAATGGTAACAGCCTATCTGGGTACCGACCCTACAGCAGACTCTCTGCATATCGGACACCTGTGCGGTATCATGATGTTACGTCACCTTCAGCGCTGTGGACATCGCCCCGTGATTCTCGTGGGAGGTGCAACAGGCATGATCGGTGACCCTTCTGGTAAGAGTCAGGAGCGCAACCTGCTCAACGACGAGACACTGCGCCACAATCAGGAATGCATCAAGAAACAGGTGGCAAAGTTCCTCGACTTCGAGTCGAAGGATGCCAACGCAGCCCTGATGGTAAACAACTACGACTGGATGAAGGACTTCACCTTCCTTGATTTCGCACGTGAGGTTGGTAAGCATATCACCGTAAACTATATGATGGCAAAGGAGAGTGTGCAGCAGCGCCTCAACGGTACGGCTCGCGATGGTCTCTCATTCACAGAGTTCACCTACCAGCTGCTGCAGGGCTACGACTTCCTGTATCTCTACCAGCACTACGGCGTGAAGCTGCAACTGGGTGGTAACGACCAGTGGGGTAACATGACAACCGGAACGGAACTGATCCGCCGCACCCTTGGCAATGAGGTGGAGACCTTTGCACTGACCTGTCCGCTGATCACGAAGAGCGACGGCAAGAAGTTCGGTAAGACTGAAAGTGGCAATATCTGGCTCGATCCTGCTCGTACCACACCTTATAAGTTCTATCAGTTCTGGCTGAATGTGAGCGATGACGACGCTGAACGCTATATCAAGATATTCACTTCGCTTGAAAAAGACGTGATCGACGCACTCGTAGAGGAGCATAAGCAGGATCCAGGTCGTCGTGTGCTGCAGAAGCGTCTGGCAGAGGAGGTAACTGTGATGGTTCATTCACGCGAGGCTCTTGATGCCGCTATTGAAGCTTCTAACCTACTCTTTGGCAAAGCTACGAAAGAGGGACTGGAGAAACTCGATGAGCAGACCTTCCTGGATGTGTTTGACGGTGTACCCCAGTTCGAGATCTCAAAGGATCAGTTAGGTCAGCCTGCCATTGAGTTGTTCACCACCGTAGCACCCGTCTTCCCTTCAAAGGGTGAGATGCGCAAGATGGTACAGGGTGGCGGTGTGTCTCTGAACAAGGAGAAAATCACCGATCAGAATCGTCCTGTCACGGCTGAGGATCTCATCGACGGCAAGTATCTTCTGGCTCAAAAAGGCAAAAAGAACTACTACTTGCTGATCGTAAAGTAAGATAAATGGGTGAAAATTTGGTAAATTGCCAAATTCTTACTACCTTTGCAGCCGCAATAATTTATGTTTGGACGATGGTGTAATGGTAACACTACAGGTTTTGGTTCTGTCATTCCCGGTTCGAATCCGAGTCGTCCAACTTAAAAAAGAAAAGGGGTTCCGATTGGAACCCCTTAACTTTTTATTTACAAATTAAGGTTTAGAGAGCATCAGCGAGCTCAGCGCCAGCCTTGAACTTAGCAACCTTCTTAGCAGCGATCTTAATCTTCTGCTTTGTAGCGGGGTTGATACCCTCACGAGCTGGGCGCTCGTTTACGCTGAATGTACCGAAACCAACGAGAGCCACCTTGTCACCCTTTACGAGAGCGTCCTTAATAGCTGCTACTGTTGCGTCAAGAGCCTTTTTGGCATCTGCCTTTGAGAGACCAGCACCTGCTGCGATCTTCTCTACCAATTCTGTTTTGTTCATAATGCTTTAAAATTTTAATGAATATTTAATAGTAATAACTACGGTTCAGTCTGAATTCTTGGGCAAATATAATAGAAAGTCTTGATACAAACAACAAAAAAAGAGAAAAAATTACTTTTTTAATAAAAATAAATAGTATTTGAGACGTTTTTGGCGATTAAGCGAGATATTTTTAGTAATTTTGCGCACAAAATGAGAAAGTGAGTCTTTTTTAATTAAGTAATTCAAACAAGGAGAAATAACGATGATGTTCCGCATACCCACAGTTACCAAAAATCTGCTGATCATAAATTTGATCGCATTTATTGCCACCTTCGTTTTCCAGCTGCGTGGCATCGACCTTGCTGACATCGGTGGTCTGCACTTCTTTATGGCCAGCAATTTCCACCTGTATCAACTTGTAACCTATCTGTTTCTGCATGCCAGTTTCATGCACATCCTGAGTAACATGTTTGGACTATGGATGTTTGGTTGTGTAATAGAAAATGTATGGGGGCCGAAGAAATTCCTTTTTTATTACATTTCGTGTGGTATTGGAGCTGGTCTGCTTCAGGAAATAGCACAACTTGGCTCTTTCTACATGACAATTGTAGAACAGGTGCCGGATGCAACCTTCGGAACCGTGATAAGCCTTGGTGCACAGTATGCTTCAGCTTTAAACGCTTGGACTACAATTGGCGCTTCGGGTGCCGTTTATGCCGTCATCCTGGCATTTGGTATGACCTTCCCCAATGAACGGCTGTTTATTATTCCCTTCCCCTTCCCTATTAAGGCAAAGTGGTTTGTGCTGGGTTATGTAGCCATCGAATTCTTCTCAGCACTTGGCTCTTCTGGCGACGGGGTGGCTCACACAGCTCACCTTGGCGGTATGTTATTCGGCTATCTGATGATACGCTACTGGCAGCGTCATCCGGATTCTAACTTCGACAAAGGCAGAGGACAGCAATTCTTTGAGAATCTGAAGCGTAGCTTTGACCAGCGCCATCATCAGAAGGGGCACTACAACAACCCGAACATGCGTGCAGAACGAGGGGGCTCAAAAGAGGACGATATGAACTATAATGCCCGCAAAAAGCAGAATCAGGAAGAGATTGACGCCATTCTCGACAAGATTCGCAAGAGCGGATACGACAGTTTAACGAAGGAGGAGAAGAAGAAACTCTTCGATGCCAGCAACCAACAATGATTAAACAAATAAAGACTTTCACCATCAACCTCATCGCAGGGGCAAATATTGCCACTGTATTGTTGATGCTAGCTTCAGGATATGCAGACCACATACGCCCGACGGAGCACCAGATGCTCTCGAATCTAGGTATGCTTTTCCCTTTCTTCCTGTTTGCCAACCTTCTCTTTATCTTCTTCTGGCTTACTTTCAAGTGGAAGAAAGTGTGGATCCCTATTCTGGGCTATGCATTGGCTTTCTCACCAATCTGTACCTACCTTCCGCTCCATAAGACTCAGGAAGTGCCAGAAGGCACCATCAAGATCGTGTCCTATAACGTGTGCCAGTATGGTGGTAACTACAAATACGAACAAGGGTTCGACACCATCTATAACTATCTGAAACGACAGCAACCCGACATTGTATGCTTGCAGGAAGATGCAGACAGCTGGCGCAGGTTTGTGTTTCAGAGGTATCGGAAGATCTTCCCCTATAACGACACAACTCTTTTCTGTAACAGCGGTTTACTCAACGGTGTGGGCATCCACACCCGATTCCCTATCCTGAAAAAAGAACGTATCCCTTATGAATCGACAGCCAACGGCTCGGTGGCTTATTATCTGGATGTGGAGGGTGATACGGTGCTTGTCATCAACAATCACCTGGAAGGCACCCACCTCTCTACGGAGGATCGCGATAACTATAAACGACTGTTGAATGGGAAGATGAGGAGGGACACGGCGAAGGCGGAGACTATCTTCCTGATAGAGAAACTGGGCAGATACACAGCCAAGCGCTCTAAGGAAGCAGATGCTGTGCACGCCTATATCGAGGCTCATCGGCAATATCCCATGATCGTGTGCGGCGACTTCAACGACAACCCTATCTCGTATGTACGCCGAACCATTGCCAAAGGACTAAAAGACTGTTTTGTAGAAACAGGTTGCGGACTCGGTTTGTCATATAATCAGAAAGGATTCTTTTTCCGCATCGACCATATTTTGTGCTCTGAGGATTTCAAACCCTATAACTGCGAAGTTGACAACGAAATGGACGCAAGTGACCATTATCCTATCCTCTGCAAGCTAAAATTCACTCATAAACCATAAAAAAAGAACGAAAATCGGCTATAAATTTTTTCCTGTCTAAAAAAATGTCTATATTTGCACGCTAAATTTGTACGCGAACAGAATAAATAATAAATATATAACATCAAAAATCAAAATGCAAAACAAAGGAATTGTAAAATTTATCGCAGTGCTTCTGATTCTCGTGTGCTGCTTCTACCTTTCCTTCTCATTCGTG
>CADCFA010000061.1 GCA_902800595.1 uncultured Prevotellaceae bacterium
ACACATCGGTCCTTCGCCCTTCACATGCACATAAAGTTTGATGCTATCAGAAGTCATCACATGGCAGACCGTATCCTGATAGGCATATACCGGTTGCGGTATAGTTCCAGAGATCAAAAATGCCAAGAGTAATAACACATGCCTCATTTTCCCCATCTTTTTATTCTTCATATCCTAATTGTCCTGGCAGACGGAGTTTTTCCTTCTGCGGGAAGGTCGCTTCGTAACCCTCAAAGGCCTCAGGATTTTCATCGGCTACGAAATAGCCCTTTGGCGGACAATAAGTTCCCTCACGATTGCCCCAATAGCCGGGAATCAGTTCCTGGGCAAGGAAATAAGGTACTTCAGACTCTCTCGGCTCGGCATGATAGTGAATCTTAAGCTTGCTGGCGAGGTCGAAGCCTGCGTGACGGTAGAACTCGATATTTCCCTCCATCTGCAGAAGACCGATGTCCATCGTGCGAGCCTTCTCCAACGCATACTGCAGTAGCTTCAGACCGTAACCTTTGCGCTTGTAGTCGGGGTGGATGCTAATGGGACCAAATGTCCATGAAGGGAAGTTGGTTCTATCATCAAGAATGATCTCAGCCTTGGAGAACATCACATGGCCGATGATTTTTCCATCTTCTTCCATCACAAGGTCAAGTTCTGGGATGAAGTCCAGATTCGTTCTGTACTGGTTGAGCACGTAATGCTCTGTGCATCCTGGGCGATAGACGTTCCAAAATGCCTCTCTCGTAAGGTTCTCTACCTCACGATAGTCTTTTGGGTTTTCTAAACGGATATTCATTGATCTGATTCGATTTTTATTATTTTGACGTTGCAAAATTACGAATTGTTGCAGGAACTACCAAATATCTGGGCTATTCTGCATGATTTTGTGATGAATGGCACTCTGCGATATGTACTATTTTTTTGTACACGAATCTATTTCGGCGCATTCAGCACAAGATCCATACCCCTTACTGGTAACACATGGTTTGATTTCACATAGTTCATTACAGAAGAAGTATTTCACGCCATCGCCCCGGCATCCCGTACAGTTGATTTTATCAGGTGTAATGATGTCAGTATGAAACAACTCACACCATTTTCGAGATACCTCTTCACGCATTTTGTCATCATCTTTAATTGTGGCAATGCGAGCTTCACATTTCTCACAGTTAATGCCACAATATCCAATCATTTTATCCATATGAATTCCTTTATATCACAGCCTTTACTTTCGTAATAGGCTAACATTTCTGGTAACTTTTTCAGATCATAGCTGGTGACACAGTCGGAGAGGACATGCACCGTGTATCCAGCTTTAGTCATATTGAAACACGTCGATTTCACACAAGCTGTAGCATCAGCACCAGCTACGTAGAACTCATTAATATCGTTCGCTGTGATGAAAGCAGAAAATGCCTTGCTTGTAAGGGCGTTGCTTTTCGTCTTTACGAAGATATTGTCTGACACGACCTTCAATTCAGGCACCAGTTCCTCGCCTTTGCTACCAGGTTTGAACGTTCGCGTGCCTGCTGTGGTGTTATTATGCTTGATATAGACAATGTGCAGGCGTTCAGCCACAGCCCATTCAATGGCAGCATTGATGTTGCCGATGATGTCCCGATAGTGCTTGGTGATGTCGTTCTGAATGTCGATAACGACAAGTGCTTTTGTTTGCATATCTTCATTTATTAAGTTGGACGCTGCAAAATTACGGCTTATTGTGGAAAACGCCAAAATTCTGGGATATTCTGCATCGATTTGTGACGAACGGACAGACACTAAAGGAAACGAACATTGTTTTAATTTGTACTTGCGGGCATTAGTATTTGTACTTGAAAGTATTATGTATTTCCTTACAGAACTCAAAAGTGGTCACGGTCACAGCTGTGACCGTGTGACCATTCTTTCACATTCTTGCCTTTTGCTTCGCGCCGGCACCGGAGCCGCGATACTTCGAGCGGGCCTCATTGAACTTCCAGACTAGGTCGATGAGGAAGGTGCGGCGGGCGGGATTGGCTGTTGACAGTTCGCGGATACCATAGACGGTGGCGTTGGTCTTGTTGGTGTTCAGGACATCGACACAGCGGAGATCGAGGGTCAGTGTGCCCAGTCGGCGCAAGTTGAAGTCACGCTGCACGCCGAGCGAGAGGTTGAAGCGCTGGGCGGTGATGCTGAAGTTGTTGTAGTCGCCCTTCGATGCCCACTGGGCATTGGCACTCAGGCGGAAACTGTGAGGCAGTTCGATGTCGTTGTTCCAGACAAGCGTGAAGTATGGATCGTTGAGGGTCTTCATCGAACCGTCAGCCACCGGCGTCTTATAGTTCTGGAAGACGGTGAAGGCATACCACATGGGGTGCCAGCAACCAATAGTGGGGCGGGCAGAGAGGCTCAGTGAGAACTGGTTATAGTCGTCAGCACTGTTGATGGGACGGACGAGGCTGATGAGCGGATCCTCAGAGCCAGGGAAAGGCTCGGTAGACATCGTCACGCTATTTTTCATGCGACCATACTCGACAGTGAGGTTTGCCCACTGATAGGCAGTGTTCAGCACGAGGCTGTGGTTGTAGGTCGGCTTCAGATAGGGGTTGCCGCTCTGGTAGGTGTAACGGTTGACGTAGATTGTCGAACTGGTGAGGCTTGAGTATGCCGGGCGCTGGATGTCGCGACGATACGACAGGCTCAGTTGCATTTTTCCGATGGGAGCGGAGATAGTGGCGGTGGGGAACCAGTCGCCGTAGTTGCGGCACACCTCGTCCTCTCTCACGCCGAAGTTGAAGTAGTCGTTGGTCAGGTGTTCATAGCGCAAACCAGCCTGAGCAAACACTTTACCGAACTGCCGGCCATACTCGACGAAGGCTGCTGCCGACTTCTCGTTGATCTCCGTGTCGGTGGCTTTCACGGGTACATAGTCCGAAGCCTGGAAAGTATAGGCATCCGTGCGATGGTTGTAGCTGTACTCGCCACCAACGGAGAGGTTGCCTTTCAATATGGGATAACTGAAGATAAGTTTTGAGGCCCAGAAATTATTGGCGCTGTTGGTATTGCTTTCGATGGTACGGTTGACGGGGGCTGCGCTTTCAACCGTAGTCTGCTCCGTTGTGCAGCCAGGCGTCTTGGTGTCGTCGAAGAGTCCGTCGATGTTCAGGTCGATACCCAACTGTCCCACCTAGCCGTTGTAATAGGCGTTGAAAATGTGCTTCTTGACACTTTGGTCCTGCCAGATGTAACTCGCGGAGCGCTCTGTCAGGATATCGTTCTCGAACATGTCTGTCAGGTAGTCACCCTTTGTTTCGCCGCTAGGCGTACGGTCGAATTTGTAGTAGGCACCAAAGGTGTGGTTCTCGTTGACCATATAGTTCAACTGCAACTGCGGTGACCATGCGTGCCAGTCACGTCAAGCCCACCGGTGCGGTAGTTGGCGGTGAAGTTATCGTTCAGCGAACCACCATACTGATACATGAACTGCGTGCTGTTCTGGAAGCTCAGACCCTCGCCCTGTGCCTTTTTCAGTGTGATGCGCACGACGGCCTTCACTGAGGCGGCATAGCGGGCACCAGGGTTTTGAACCACATCGACATGCTGGATCTGATCAGAGCGCAGACGAGAGAGTTCCTTCATGTCCTGCACCCTCCGACCGTTGATATACACTTCGGCATCGCCTCGGCCCAACACCTTCACACCGCCGTCGCGCTCAGCTTCTAGCGAAGGAATCTTCGAGAGGGCATCATTTATGGTTCCGGCCTTCTCCAGTATTGTACCAGCGACGGTGGTGCGCATGGCGTCGCCCTTCACACGCGTTTTAGGCAGGCGTCCTTTTACAACCACACCACTCAATTCATGAGTCTGGTTGAACCACATCGTTGTGTCTGTCGACAGACTATCATTCTGTTGAGCAGATGTCATCATTGTCATCATCATTGCAGCCATCAGTGCTGCGAATCTTAAACTAACTCTTTTCATATCATTTGCCATTTTAAAACGTTTGACCTTTTGACGGCACAAGAGCAAGACATAGTTGCAATTCTTTTCATTTCTGGGATAAACTGCATATTTCTGTGACGAATAGCTAATTTTTGATATCCACGCCTCCGAAGAAATTGCTTGCTATGATGTGGATGGTTGGGGCTTTCGGATTGGTGCCATGTGTGACATGATTGCCTACACCGCCAATGAAACTTTGGCTTTTTACCTCTACATTGACTGTCGTGGGCACAATGAGTTCGATACCACCACAGAAGGTGTGGATGTCGATCTCCTCGTCTTCAGTGATCACCGCCTCACGCAGATCCATACGGATGCCACCGCAGAAAGCATCGAGCCGGGCACCATGGAACGTCTCGCCATGATAGACATACTCATCGCCGCCATAGTGTACTGAGCAAAAGATGCGTTTGCCATCCTCGCCGATGGGCAGTGGGCGCTGGAGCCACTGGTCAGGATTACGACGGTAACTGTCGATAATCAGATGTACACCCACACATAATAATATGAAGATGCAGAAATACATGGCCCACGGGCCTTCCGACATCGTTTCAAACCAACTCCAATGGAGGATACCCCACAACGTAGCGAGCTTCAACAGGCTGGCTACGATGAAAATAATACCGATAATCGTTCTTGGTTTCATAATCATATTCATTTATATTAAACATCTCTGAGTGCAAAGGTATGAGTCATTTATTATCCCTACAAATTTCTGGGATATTCTGCGTCAATTTGTGACAAATGGTTATGAATTCGGGACGGAATGAATAAAAAGTGATGAGCGGGAATAAATTATTCTCTTTTCACTCTTCACTTTTCACTTAAATTTCGTAATTTTGCAGCTGTATGAACAAAAGTCACAAAGAAACCATCAGCATCCGATTTATCAGTACTGCTTTCATGGTACTGGCAATAGCTATCTTCAAACCCTTCGGACTAGAAGTATGGCAATGGCAAGCATATATTCATCTGTTGTGTATCTTCGCATTAGGATTGGTCAGTTGTTTTATAACGGAAATCATTCTACGGTACATTTTACGTATGCCTCGCTCCTACGATAGGGGCGTCAGCTATATCATCAGCCGCAATCTGCGCTTTCAGCTCATCAACACACCTTTAGTAGCACTATTAATCTGTCTGTATCGCCACTTTGCGATGAGTAGTCTTGTAGAGAGTAATCAGCTCTCGTTGAGCAATTACCTGGAGACGCTGGCAATCATTGCCTTCCTCTCCTTCGCTATCGGACTCTATTGGCGCTTCAAGTTCCGCAGCAGGTATCTGGCAATGGAATTGGAGGAAACAAAACTGCTGAATGAGCAGTTAAAAAAGCTGCCTTCGATAGATGCGGCAGAAACGCAAAGCAGCCATACTCTTCAAGAAGAGCTGACACTCAGGGGCACAACCAATGAGTCTGTGACGCTCCAGATAACTTACCTATTATATATAGAGGCTGTAGGTAATTATGTCAAGGTTTGCCATCTATGCGACGGACAGATGCATGCCGACATGCTACGCGCCACTATGAAACAGATGGAGGAAACACTTCTGCCCTACCCCATGATTGTGCGCTGCCATCGGGCTTTCTTGGTAAACCTTGCCCAAGTAGAGCAGATTGTCTCTCACTCCGGCTCCACCCAGTTGCTCATCAAGCACTGCCATGAGTCGCTCCCCGTCTCACGCAGCAACATGGCACAAGTTAAAGCTGCGATTCAGCAAGGGGAAAGCTGAGCATGCTCTAGGAGATAAGATTTGTGGCAAATTGACTCTGAATCTGGCGAACTAGAAGAAATAAAAAGTACATGAAGTGGATAGTTTTAGTAGATAATCGCGCGAATGACTCTGCACTAGAAACGGAGCATGGACTCTCAATTCTATTAGAGACAAAGAATCATAAAATCCTGCTCGATACGGGAGCCAGCGACATGTTTATACGCAATGCACAGAAACTGGGCATTGATCTCAGCACCGTCAACTACGTGCTTATCTCTCACGGACATAGCGACCATGCAAGTGGTTTACGTTACTTTTTGGAAATCAACAAGACGGCAAAAGTCATAGTCTCTTCTGATGCCATCAGCGGTAAATTCTTCTCGAAACGTAGCAATCTACATAGCATCACTGCGGAATGGCCAGTGATACCAGATGACAGATTGATATTGGTCAGCGAAAGTTGCAAGATAGATAATGATCTGCACGTCATCGCCCGCATCCCTCAGACCAATCCCATACCAAAGGCCAATCAGAATCTCTATGTGCAGGATGCCAACGGCGATTTCATCCACGATGATTTCCGACACGAACTGGCTCTATATGTGGATGGCCTGTTGTTTACCGGTTGCACTCATAGCGGACTAGAGAACATTCTTGCATTCTGTCCCTTCCCTGTCAGTGAAGTCGTAGGAGGTTTCCATCTGCTCGACGGCCAAGAGACAGAAGAGGAACTGCTGGCTCTAGCTCATAGATTGAAGTCGCACTATCCGCAAACCCGATTCTTCACCAGCCATTGCACTGGCGATTCGGTGTTTATGATCTTACAAAACGTGATGGCTGACCAGATACACGCTTTTTCTTGTGGAACAACAATAAACGTATAAATATGGCACAAAAACAATTTCATCGACATTATGCGATCAAAGGACCACAGCTGTTTTGGATTATTTTCGCATACCTGATAATCGCATGGTTCTTTCCAGTATTGGGTTGGGCAGCCCTCATTTGCATGATTGGTCCCGTTCTGACATCTGTTTGGAAAGGGCGATTTTGGTGTGGAAATGTATGTCCCAGAGGCAACATGTACGACCGTCTGCTATCTAAGTACTCCCCTCATCGTCCTATTCCTAAATTCGTCCGTTCCTTCGGATTCCGTTTGTTTATGGTATTCTTCATTTTCGTCATGTTCGGTATTCAGATGTATTTTGACTGGGGCGACTGGGGCGCAATGGGGCTTGTTTTCTGGAAAATCATCTTGCTGACTACCATCGTAGGAATAACCCTGTCCTTCATCTATGCTCCTCGCACATGGTGCAGTTTCTGTCCGATGGGATCGTTATCATCGTGGGTGGCTCCTAAGAAAGCTCCGCTGCCAAAGGTGTATAAGAGCATTCATGTCAGCAGCCAGTGTGAAGAGAAGTGCAAGCTATGTGCCCGCGTTTGTCCTATGCAGCTCACTCCTTACATCAGCCGAGGTAAGCAGTTGGGCTACCTGCATCCCGATTGTCTGAAATGTAGGAAATGTGAGAAGGCTTGTCCTACGAAGATTATTAAGATGAAGGCAAGCCTATAGAGCGATTGTTATTTCTACGAGCCTTGGATTTTTTCAATTTTTACCATATTATTTATTTGGATTATTTATTTTTCATATCTTTGCGGCAAAATTGCCGCAGATGTATTACGAACGAATCATAGATCAGTATCTTAGTGAGTGGGCAACACGGGGAATTCTCTGAAATGGGAGCTCTTGCGTCCTTTTAGTAGCAAGACAAGTCGGAATCCACTTTAAAAAGTCGGATAGTCCGACCACATTAATATATTACGTTAGTTTAACACTATATCGCTCTTTGACATTTTGCAATCTGGAAAAAGCCCAGTTCCTATTTACCAGGGAACTGGGCTTTTAAATCATGCCAGAAATACCAGAAATCACCATCATACGCTTTCAGGATTATATTTCAGTGCATCCGATGGCCAGCCTGTCACATTCCTGCCTGTATCAAGCAGGCGAATTTCACGGAGGTCGTCATCTGACAGCGTAAAATCGAAGAGATTGATGTTCTCAACCATTCTTTCCTTGTGGGTAGTCTTGGGAATGATGATAATACCATTCTGGATCAGGAACTTCAAGGCTACCTGAGCGGAAGTCTTACCATATTTCTCACCGATTCTCATAAGAACAGGATTCTTGAAGATACCATGCCTGCCTTCTGCCAGCGGACTCCAGGCTTCCAGAGCTACATTGTAAGGCTTCAGGTATTCCAGCATCTTCCGTTGCTGATAGAGCACATGGGTCTCGCACTGGTTCACGACTGGCATGAATTTGGCATCATTCACAATTTTAGGGAATGTGTTGGGATAGAAGTTTGACACCCCTATAGCCTTGAACACGCCTTGCCCATAAAGTTCTTCGAGTGTGTGCCACATGACAGTTGGATTGCCTACAGGCCAGTGAATCAGCATCAAATCGACATAGTCAAGCCCCAACTGCTTCATGGAATGGTCAACTGTGCGCAATGTTTCCTCCTTCGTATAGCAGGAATCGCATATCTTTGTAGTGATGAACAGTTCTTCACGAGGAACGCCGCATACCCGAACAGCATCACCAACACCTTTCTCGTTGTAGTACATAGCAGCCGTGTCAATGCTTCTATAGCCTACCGATATGGCATCTTCCACTACTCGCTGGGTTTCTCTCTCTGAGATATTATAGACACCCAGACCAACCATCGGCATCTTTAGGCCATTATTCAAAACCTTGTATTCCATATTATCCAAGTCTTGACATGAATTTCTCTCGATCAACTATGAATCTGAGGTGTGTCCCTTCGCCAAGCACCGTATCGCCAGAGTAAGCAGCCACTTTGAACTCAATCTTCTTTCCGTCAACCTTAGTCACTTCGGCTACTGCCCTTACTACATCACCAGTTTTTGAGGGCTTTAGATGAGATGACTCGATGTGGCCACCAACGGTAGTCTGTCCTTCGGGAAGGAAATCCTTGACGGCAAGCATGGCTGCATTCTCCATCAAGGCCATCATCATAGGAGTTGCCAAAACCGGCATATCCCCAGAGCCAATAGTTATAGC
>CADCFA010000062.1 GCA_902800595.1 uncultured Prevotellaceae bacterium
ATTGTCGAGCAAGCCTAATATATTCAACAAGGTCGATTTGCCACAGCCCGAAGGCCCCATGATGGCCACAAACTCACCTTTCTTTACTTCGAGCGATACGCCGCCCAGTGCTACGGTCTCCACCTCTTCCGTGCGGAACACCTTCTGAATGTTTTCTAACTTAATCATAATATTATTCTGTTTTAATATTGTTAATCGGATTCTCAGAAGCAGCGCGCCAGCTTTGGATGATAACGGTGAGCAGGGAAATGATGAAGCAGGTAAACCCAGCAGCAGCGAATATCCAGGGGCTGAGCGCGATGCGGTAACTGAAGTTGCTGAGCCAGTCGGTCATGATGTACCACGAGATAGGCACAGCAATGACAAACGAAATCAGCATAGGAATCGAGAACGTGCGGAGCATCTGTCGAGCCCATCACCTTGCGAATGGCTATCTCCTTCTGCCGTTGGCGGATGAAGAAGATTGACAGCCCCATATAGCCCATCACAGAGATGACGATGGCGATAAGTGTAAAGAGCGAGATGATCTTCAGTGTGTTCTGATGATCCTCGAAGGTCTCGGCGATACTCTCCTCTAAGCCACAGACAAACCATTTTGCCTCACTTTCAGGACAGCCTAAATCCTTAACCATCTCTATAAAAGCTGTCTTTGCTTTCTTGTCACCATTTGTCTTCACCAAGAAGCCTGGCCACTCCATATTATCCTGTAGGCGAATAGCGAAAGGTTGCACATCTTGCAACACATTAACTCGATGGAAGTCGCGAAGAATGCCTGCTATAGGCCTCTTCTGCCCACCACCCCAGTCTATCTCACGGTCTTTGTCTGTGTAGTCCAACTGGCGCATGGCTTCCTCATTCAGATAATATCCACCATCCGTCAGGCCATAGTCTTTCAACACCTCCAGTCCATAAAGCCTAAAGGTTGTACTGTCCATATCGGTCAATAGAAGATTGACTTTTTTGTCCCCACGGCTAATGGTATTAGAACTCCAACTTAAGTTCGAGAATGTTGTATTTTGAAAAACGCCAATCTCCTCGACAAACGGCATTTTCTCCAATAGACTCCTTGCTGTCTGGAATTGTCCTTGGGGGGCATAGACATAGTAGAGGTTCTTGGTGTTGTAGCCCAAAGGTGCATGAATGAGATGGTTCAATTGCAGCCAGATGACGAGGGCAGAAGTCAGCATCGTGACGGTGATGACATTC
Source organism: uncultured Prevotellaceae bacterium (assembly GCA_902800595.1). GTDB lineage: Bacteria > Bacteroidota > Bacteroidia > Bacteroidales > Bacteroidaceae > Prevotella. Next base: position 1,207 of record CADCFA010000062.1, read on the forward strand.
TGCAGGATGACAAACACCTTGCCCAAAACCATCTTGGAACGAAAACGAAAACTACCTTTCACAATATCAATGGGCTGATAGTGCGAGAGTTGCCATGAAGGCATAATACCAGAGATGATACCAGTCAGCAGGACAAAACCGAGACAGACACCTATCGTGCTTGGACGTATGTCATCCAGCAGTGCTATCTTTCCTTTGAACAGTGCGGATGCATCGTCTTGAAAACAGCAGGCTAAGGCAAAGCCCACGACAAAGCAGAAGGCTACCATTAGCGTCGATTCGACTATCAGTTTCAGAGAGATATCATGTTGGCTGCTGCCAAAGAGCTTGCGAGTCGCCATTTCCTTGGCACGAAAGCCTGTATTGGCGACAGTCAGATTGATATAATTACTGATGGCGAAGAAGAGAATAGCCAGTACGGCTGCAAGCAGTATCTGGAGCCTTGTCTTGTCGCCCTTTATCATACCCAAACCTTCATTCTGTGGTGCAAATATGACGTCTGTAAGCGGGGTAAGACTCAGTTCATAACTGCCCCATGCATTCGTATAGTTCTTTTGCAGGTAATCTTGTATTTGCTTTCTCTTGTTCACAAGGTTCGTGCCAGGTTTCTGCATGAGAAAGGCCTTTATGCCACCTGTGGATGCATAAGCAAACATATTTTTATCAAGTCTATAGCCGACCACCTGAGGATAACGCTCCATGCTCGCAATCACCTGCGTCTCGTTAGGCAAGACAGTATGGTCAAGATCCTTGGCAACAGCGCTGACGGTATATACCAACGTACTGTCATAAGGATCTGTGCCGTTGATATCAACGATATGCACATGTCGATTACCTACTATCTGTAATGATTCTCCGATGGGGTCTCTATCGCCAAAAAGCCTTTTAGCCAGATGTTCGGTGATGACGCATTTGTCTGGCGCATCTAAGGCTGTCAGGCGGTCTCCCTTCACCAAATCAAAATCGAAGAACTGGAAGAATGTAGAATCAGCCAGCATAATGATACCTTCCTGTGCATCTTTTGATTTCACTTCCTGCTGTCCATACTTGATTCTACCGTCAGCACTCAACACGCAGCAGGCCTTTTCCACCTCAGGGCATTGATTCTTGATCTCTTCTGCTGCCTGTGGCCACATGAAGAACATTTTCTCATTTCCCATCAGGTAGATACGATCGGCATTCTTGTGCCAACTATCGATACTATATTGCCGCCAAGTGTAGTCGCCCATCAGGATGATGAACATCAGCGACACCACCAACCCCGCTATATTAATTAAGGTATATAGCTTGTTGCGCGACAGGAATCTGAAATAACTCTTCATATCATTCTCTATTTTCAATCATTATTCGTTTTTAATGCTGTTGACGGGATTCTCGTTGGCATTCTTCCAACTTTGGTATGTCACCGTCAGCATCGTGATAAGGGCGATAAGCAGGAAGGACACCAAGAATAACAGGGGCGATATGGCGGTGCGGACGGCAAAGCCTTCGAGCCAATGCACACCCATCAGGTAGCCTATGGGGGCTGCCACCACGAAGCACCCCAACAAGATAAAGAGGTATCGACGGTTGAACATCATCAGTATCTCCTTTGTTGAACTGCCAAACACCTTGCGGATGCCAATCTCCTTGCGACGGTACTCGCTCTCGAACATCGTCATGCCAAACACACCAATGATGCTTATCAAGATGGCGAGCAGAGAGAAAAGCAGAATTTGTTTGGTGAAGCGGCCTTCCTGCTTGTAAGCCTTTTCCAGCTCCACGTCCATATAGCGCAGGCCGCTGATGTCAAGAGGCTGGCCTTTCTCATACTTATTCACAACTTCCATCACTTTTTGTTTGGCTTCGCGCTTGTCCATACCTTTTGCCACTCGTACCATCAATACATTGCGCCAGGAGCCATTACTCCAATAACGGCCATTCGGACTGGGTACAAAGAAAGCAATGGGTTGCTGGCTGTCATCCACTCGTAGGGTGGCATACTTGATGTCTTTGCAGAAACCAACGACAGGATAATCGCCATCGGTGATGGGCTGGTCGGTAGCGAGCCAGGGATATTGTTTCTTTGCCGACTCGTTGAAGATGTACATATCGCCATCGCCTTTTTTGAAGTTACGACCTTCAACGATGTCAATGCCCATCACATCGAGGAACCGCCAGTCCACAAAGATGCAAGTAAAGTTCATGTGCTTGTCGCCTTCGCCTCTGCCCCACGTCATATAACTGTCACCAGTGCCTAAGACGGTCATAGCCAGACTTGCACCTTCTATCCCAGGAATCTTACGCAGCTCTGCATCGATGGCGTCAGCCTTGTTGCGGGTATCAGGTGCAGTTTGCACTACCATCACTTCATCCTTATCGAAGCCGTAGTCAGTATGATAGATGAGATAACTCTGCAAGTACATGATGCCCACGCCAATCACCAGCATGAAGGATATGATGAATTGCAAACAAATCAGGATGGTGCGCAGCATACGACCTTTGGGCGACAGACCAAACGAGCCTTTCAGCACCAAGGCTGGCGGGAAGGAAGTGACATAATATGACGGATAGGAACCTGCCAGCAGACCCACTACGATGCTGAGCAACAAGGTGGCGCCAATGAGCCAGAGGTGATCTTTCAATAGGATGCTGCCCTGCACCAGTTCCTGCAAGCCCAAGTCGTGAGCCAGATACACGAATGCCATAGCCACCACGAAGGCAATCAGGCTAATCAAGACTGCTTCTGCCAACAGACTGCTCCTCAGTTTTGTCGTCGTAGCACCCAGCACCTTCTGGGTATTGATGCTGCGAATGCGCATAGGTGTCTCGGCCAAAGTGAAATTCATGAAGTTGACTGCTGCTATCACTATTATCAGCAGAGAGAAGCAGATGAGCAGATAGATAGAACTGCGACTCGGAGCGGCTTTGTCAAGGACTTTGGAGAAATGAGCGTCAGCAACGCTGGTAAGCACCACTTGCAGGGCTTCTTCCTCCTCCTTGGTAGTCAGGTTGAACTTTTCCTTGAAGAGCTCGATGGCTGTCTGACGCAAGATATTCTGCACCATTGACAGGTTCGCGGCATCATCCACCCGGATGTAAGCGTCGTAGTTCCAGTTGTTGTAATTGTCTTCATTGGAATTACTGCCAATAAAGCAAACTCCATGCAGGAGGTTGTTAGTAGGATAGTCCTCTATCACAGCACATACATTGTAGATAGTCTTGTCATCCCATTTGTACTTCATCGTCTTGCCTGCCGCATCAGTAGTACCGAAAATGCGTATCGCTTCAGAGCGTGGCAATACGATATTGCCATTTTGATTCAAACCTTTCACATCGCCATCAATGACTGTAGGCTTGAATACACTGAGGAAGTCACGCTCACCATATATAAGATTCAGTGAATACTCCTGATTATCTACCACAAACTGGTCGAAGTTTGTCCACCCGTTTCCGATGCTATAGCCTGTGACGTGAGGCGAAGCTGCCGCCAGTTGCTCTACCACAGGACGAGGCAGATGAGTGCCATAGTCCTCCGCACCAGGTCCTAATTTCATCGTCATGCGGAACAGGTTCTCGTGCTCAGTAAAACTTTTGTTATAGTCTAAGTCGTAGTTCACCTGCGTCATAATGACGAAGAAGGAAGCGAAGGCCAAGCTCAGCCCCAGCATATTTAACAGGTTCGCCGTAACAAACTTCCTGAATATCGATGTAAAGTTTCTGATAATAGTCTTCATATCTCTTATTTGATTACTAATACTTCATTGTCCTTGAATGCCTCGTAGCCGCTGGTGACGACACGTTCGCCTGGCTCCAGACCTTCGAGCACCTCGTAGTGCTGCGGGTTCTGGCGACCGATGCGGATGTTTCGGCGATAGGCTTTCTGTCCATTCTTGTCGAGCACGAAAATCCATTGTCCGCCTGTGGTCTGGAAGAAGGTGCCGCGAGGGATGATGATGGCCTGCTCAGGCTGGCCAAGTTCGAGGTCGATGTAGTAGGTCTGGCCCGTGCGGATGTTCTCAGGGCGCTCGCCACTGAAGATGAAATCACAGCGGAACTTGCCCTCGCGAACTTCCGGATAGACCTTGCGAACCTGCAACTGGTATGTCTTGTCGCCACGCGTAAAGGTGGCCGTGAGTCCTTGGCGCACACGATCGATATAGTGCTCATCGATTTGAGCCTGAACCTTATAGTCAGAAAGGTCATTGAGCTGGCCAATCTTCTGTCCAGGACTGATGCTCTGTCCCAACTCCACATCAAGCAGACCTAACTCGCCATCGATGGCAGAGCGTACTTCGAGCTTATCCTTACGCTGACGCACGAGTACCACGTTACGACGCATATTCTGAAGGTTATCCTCCATCTGATCCATCTGAACAGTGCGATAGATAGAGTCTTGCTTCAAGCGCTTCGTCACCAGCGAGCGTTTCTTGGCAGAAAGTTGGTAGTCCTCCTGCGACTGCAGGTAATCCTCTTTGCTGATAAGCTTCTCACCGTAGAGTCGTTTGTTCTGCTCGGCCAGTTCTGCTTCGGCATTCAGAATCTGAAGGTCGAGGTTCGAATTGCTCAGACGAACGATGACATCGCCTTTATGTACCATCGTTCCTTCCTCAACCACCTTTTCCATGACGATGCCACCTTCCTCGGGCGAAATCTGTACCACCTGGATAGGCAATACCTGTCCGTTGGTACGCACATAGTCCTTGAAC
>CADCFA010000063.1 GCA_902800595.1 uncultured Prevotellaceae bacterium
TCGCGATTCATAAACCACGCATCAGCCAGCGCCCTGTTCACCATGATATTCGTGGAGTCCCTTTGGCAGTATCCCATGCCACAGACGATACCTCTTTGCGGTTGGCTGGCTCTGGCAAAAGCGAGCGTCAAGCCTGCCACCACCTCACCATCCATCGGATAACGATAGATCAGCTGTTCAGCCCAATACATAAAGGAATCATTGTCGCCTTGTTTCTGATAACTGAAGGCAAGCTGACGGAAAGCCTCATGCGAAAGGCTATCCTCTGGCATGTTCTTCAGGAGCTCGGCAGTCTGTCGATAGTCGGCACGCTTGTAATAACAGTCGGCAAGTTTCAGACGAACTTCACGGGGTATCTTGTCCTCGGGCACGTACTTACTCAGCACATCACTGTCATCCATCGAGAAGCGCACACTATCTTGGAGTTCTGCTATCCTGTAGGCACGTTGATAATACTTCAGCGCCTCAAAAGTATTGAATTGCTGCATACAACTATCGCCTTGCAGCAAACAGACTTGCAAGGAATCGATAGCCTCGCCCCTAACGGGGGAAACCGTCAAAAGGGCGAGGATTAACATCGCAAATATTCTATGCATACCGATACGAGGGATTAATGATCCTTTTTGAGCGTAATGAGGATTACACCGTCCTTGGCCTTATCGCCATACTTTTTGACAGCCTCCTGACCACTCTGCATATAATAACGCTCGATGGTCTTGGAATTAATCGAATACACCTTTCTACCATCCATAACCTTACCGTCAACGATGAAAAGAGGCTTCACGATGGCGGTGTCGCCTTTCTCAATATCAATCTCGACGATTGTACCGTCCTCCCTGCATAAATGGTCAATCTCCTCTCCCCTGCCATCGAGATTAAAGCTCAAGGGAACGGTATATTTGACGCGAACCACTTTGCCATTCTGTTTGCCTGGCTTCCAATTCGGCATAGCGCTGATGACGCGGACGGCCTCGGCATCTAACAAAGGATCGACCGACTTCACCACTGTGGGCTTAGAGATACTACCATCCTTCTCAACAACAAATGTCAGGATGACACGCCCCTGAATGCCAGCCTTCTCTGCCTCTGCAGGATGAGGCCCACCGGGATACTGTGGCATCTCCTCCACGACATCGAACACATCACCTTGAACAGGTTCAAATGTCCCCACTGCGGTATAGGCTTCACCAGGAATTGTGTCGTATAACAACTTTATCTTAACAGTATCGCGTGTTTCAGAATTCGTTTCTGCTTGCGGTGTCCATGTCCCATAAGCCACACCTTCTTTCTTTTGTTTCTGCGGTTCATCATATCGGACATCTACCACCTTTTCTGCATTGACTGCCAGAGCAATGCCCACAATGGGAAGGAGGGCAAGGAGTTTCAGTAAACTTCTACGATTGGATTTAGTATGTAACATCATATTGATTCGGTTTTTGAGGGTACTGTGATTGATGCCGTTGGCAAGGGAGTACCCGCCGAAGCCCACGGCTTTTGTGATTAACAGGTATTGATATTGACGCGCATTGATGCCTTGAGAGAGTACCGCTGCATCGGCTTCATACTCATGGATGGCCCTGAGGTCAGAGCGTAGCATCCACATAGCAGGGTTAAACCATTGCAGGGCGGTGAGAGAATCAACAAGGAGCAGGTCCCACGAATGGTGAAGACGGATATGTCCCCGTTCATGAGCGAGAATCGCAGCATCACTGATTTTGTAGTCGCTACGGTTCATCACGATATAATGCATCCAACTGAAAGGCGCCAACGATGCGTTACCGGTCACGCAAATCGTAGTACCGTCTGTTTGCGGATGTAGTTCACTATGCCTAATGATTCTGATGATTCTGAATAACGATAAGAGTATGCGTACGAGGGTTGTCACCATACCTATTATAAATAACACAGGTAAGACGATCTGCCATAGGGGCATGGCACTCTCCTCGCCTATCGCATCGACCTGAAAGCTGCCGACTGCCACATGCGCAGCCCGCTGCACGACCACCGTCTCGTGAATGGTAATCACACAGAGAGGCAGGACAAACGAGGCTACAGCCGTCAGCAGAAGCACGATACGGTTGTAGAACATATAGAACACCGCCAGAAGCACAGCCACCTTCAGGTCGTATATCAGAAACTCAATCATTCTGGTTCTCGATTTGGTCTATCAGTTCCTTCAGTTCTTCCACAGAGATCTTCTCTTCCTTGACGAAAGAGGATACAGCAGAAAGATAGGAGTTATTGAAGTAATTCTTTATCACACCTGCAATGGAACTACGACCATATTCCGCCTCAGTGACGACGGGATAATACTGGTAGGTATTACCAAACTGCTTGTGATCAAGAAATCCTTCCTTCTCCAAGATGCGTACCATCGTGGATAATGTATTGAAATGCGGGCGCGGCTCGTCATAGAATTCCAAGAGTTCCTTGACGAACATGGGACCATGCTGCCAATACAAATCCATAATCTCCTTTTCTTTATTGGTTAGCTTCTTCATTGTCATTTTTGCTTTTAGTGATTCAATCAATTTGCGCGTCTTTATCTTTACCTGCCGCAAAGTAACTAAAACTTTTCGTTATATGCAACTAAATAATATAGTTATTAAACTAAATTAATTAGTTCAATAGCTATTTAACGTATTTTTAACGCTCTCCTACTGACTTCAATTAGTCTTTCTTCGTATCAGAGGTGTTGTAATAACGGGTCTCGATGGCCTCACAACCATCGAGGATGCTGCGGCGGATATGCCCCTTAGCCTGACCTTCAAATGACTTATAACGCTTGCCGTCGGGCGTGTAGTTACACTTGAAGCCCGTGATATGGCGGTCTTTACGGAACTCCTTGGGGTCATCCACGCACACACTCTTCACTGAGATCGACAGTTTGCCCATCTCGCGAAGATCCACCGTATAGCCGTTCTGCATGTAAAACTTCACCGTGTCGAACAGTTCGCGCAGCACGAGCCTCACGTCAGAAGCCTTGGCCGTGCAGTTTTCCTCTATCATCGCCTCGATGTCTTCCAGTGAAACGACACCGCGTTTCACTGTGTGAGCATAGTATTTACCATAATTCTTACTACCTTTGATCTTGTTCTGGAGCAGTCTGTAATGTATAGCCATAATCGTTTTTGCCTGCAAAGATAACACATTCTTTTGAAAGAACCAAATGATTAAATAATAAATTCAGTGAAATTACTCAATAAATTCACTGTATTTACCAACCAAATTCAGTGAATTTACCATTTAAAAACACTGAATTTATAAATAGAGACAATATCAAATAAGTGATATCCCCAGCCTCTTATTTCACCAGCATCGCTTCTGTCTTCTCTACAAGACAGGTCTGCTGGGTGCCCTCTATATTGAATGTCAACACAGAATCCTCAGAGGTGACAGTAAGCGAACATGGCGCACCCTCAATAAGTGGGATACAGCTATTGCTGCCGACAGGGAATCCACAGCATACAGGAATATCAAGATCATGCAGATGGGCTATCAACATCTGTTCGACACTACCAAACTGCAGGTCGAATCTAATGGAATTGAAGGCTCCGAAGATAATTCCCTTTACCCTCTCGAAACTGTTCTGCAAGCGTAGCATATAGAATAATCTATCGATGGTATGCAGCGACTCTTCCACTTCCTCAATGAATAGAATAATGTCTTGATCTTCTGGCATCTGGAATTTTGAACCTGAGATCACAGCATAACTTGAAAGATTGCCCCCCACAAGGAAACCCTCCGCATGACCACAGCGGTTATACGGATTGCTTGGAATAATGTATTGTGGCAATGTTCCCATTAGCAGGTTGCGCGTGATGGTGCTGGTTGGTTCCTGTTTACTAGCGATCTGGAATCCCATAGGTCCATGAATACAAAGTGTCCCTGTGGTTGCAATGACATAAAGCAGCATCGTGATATCGCCATGCCCTATCAGCCATTTAGGATGTTGCCGGAATTTCTCCATGGGGACCCGGTTCAACAGATGCATCGAACCGTATCCCCCACGTGAACAAAATATAGCTTTAATGGTATCATCCTCTAACGCCCATAACAGGTCTGCCGCACGTTCATCTGCTGTTCCTGAATAGGCATCCACATTCAGACTTGTGGTACGAGGGCCGACAACTGGCTCCAGCCCCCACCCTCTCAACACTTCCGCAGCTTGCATAATAACATCCTCCGGCACCCAATAGGCAGGGGACACTATAGCCACCCTGTCACCAGTTTTTAAATAAGGTGCTCTCACAATCTCTTTACCTTCTTCAATCATTAATAACATTAATCGTATAAAACCAGGTGCAAAGTTAGGCAAAAAGTTCCCGACCTCCAAGAAACACTATGCACGCATTTGGGACAATAGCCAAATGCATGCATACTAAACGGCATTTCGAACAGAAGGGCTACAAACTCTGGCGGTATTCCTGCGGGGTGACACCATACTGGCGCTTAAACTGTTCACGGAAGTTGGCGGGTGTGAAGCCCACGGCAGCGGCGATAGCGCTGATGGTCATTGAGGGATTATCCCGAAGCAGAGGAAGTGCCTCTTCCATACGGATGTTGTTGATGTACTGCGGGAATGAAGAGCTACCTGCATGCTGCGCCAACAGATTGTTGAGCGTATGACGGGTGATACAGAAACGTGTACAGACGTCCTGACGCTGAAGCGAGACATTGGCATAGAGGTGCTCTGTGCGGATGGCTGTATCGATCGTATCAAAGAGAGCAGAGCTAGTCTCTGATTCCTCTGGTCCTTCTGAATCACTGACCTCATAGGGTTCATCCGTTTCCTCCGTCTCATCAGCAGAGGTCACAAGCGGCGTGCCGTTGATCATGCGAACCAAAGCACGGTTTTTCTCACTGATAATCTGGCGCTGACGACGATAGTAAAGCGAAAAAGCACCAGCAATGATGAACAACAATACGACGACACCAATGATCATCGACTTCATGCGACTGGCAGCCTCGGTCTCCTGAATCTTCAGTTCCTGCTCCTGGGCATGATAGCGGGCGGCATAGTCGTGGGCCTCACTGGTATGCAGACTGTCGCTTAGTACTTTTGCCAGATTAGCATGACGCTTCATCAGATCGTAAGCCTCGGCAACATGCCCTTTGGCGCGGGCCACGATGGCACGGTCGCGCAGAATCAAGGCATAGTCGTCATTGATGGTATCACTGCCCATACGATACACCATCTCATTACAGGTGACCATCGCCTCATCATACAAACCCAGTGCCATCTGAGCTGGAATAATCATCCTGCGGGCACCGAAGGAATGACCATAACCGCTCTGGTTGAAGCGGGAGAGACATTCACGGGCATGAGGGGTATCACCCGTCATAGCATAGGCACCTGCCAGGAAACCATTGGCCTGGGCACGGCTGAAGTCGATATAGCGGTCACGATCTGCAGGGCTGTCGCTCCACGACAGACGGTAGCTGTCTTCGGCATAGTCATCGGCATGCTGCTCGTAGTGATCAAGCCGGTCGAGGATACGCTGAGCCAGAGGGATGACCTCAGCATAACGGCCCTGATTATTAAGTACAGTAATCTTACGCTTCACGGCAATGATGAAAGCATCCATGCGGTCGATACTGCCGGGCGCATCAAGCTGACAGATCGCCTCGTCGATTTTCACCACGCCTTCCTCCGGCTGTCCCAGATGAGCCATTACCATACCAATCTCAGCCTCGGTGCGCCATTGTTCTGTCTCCTCTCCCTGCAGACGACAGACCTCGACCTTCTGGGTTGCCCACTTAATATAGCCTTCAAAGTCGGTCTTGGTACGACTGCTGATCATCAGCAGGTCGAAAATATTCTCCTGCTCATGGGGAGCATTAACCACGGAATCATGGTGCAGTAGCTGTTCGCAGATCAGGATGGCAGAATCCTGCCGCTGTTTAAGGAGCGACTTACTATAGATTTTGGCACGGATAAACTGACCACGGTAGTCGTTGATGTTTCCAAGGAGCAATGCCGAATCAAGTAGTATGAGTGCACGATTCGGATGATAGCCATAAGCCACCAACACAGAGTCTTCCTGATAAGGTGTTTCGCCCAAATTACGAATATGTCTTGCTGTATTATTTCTGCCGCAACTGGCAAAAACCAGTATAGAAACAATCAACAGGACTTGAAGGACATTTCTCATATCACAATATTCTTAATATATTAATCTTCCTCAGGTGAAATGTAAAACGAAGGGATGTCACGACGGAGGGTCAGCACCCAACTGTCACCATCTGACAGATATCTTGCACGGTCAATATGATCATCCATCAACCATATCATACGATTATCGATGGGTTTACCTCCATGACGGAGCGTCAAGGTAAAGCTCTGCTTCGATACCGTCACGCTAACTTCACAAGGACGACCTTGCAGTTCGCCCATAGCAATCTCCACCAGCTGCACTACAATGCGCAGCGGCTCTCTGTCGGATTGTTCGGCAACCACGCGTTTTATGAACGCCATGACCGTCTCGCCTTCATTTGGTAAATAGACTATTTCATTCATAACCGAATGCAAAATTACGCAATAATATCTATTCTACCAAAAAATGAATGCACGCATTTGGGCTTTATTCCAAATGCGTGCGATATTTCATAGGAGTCATACCATAACGACGCTTGAACTGATCACGCAGGTTAGGGGGCGTGAAGCCAACTTCAAAGGCAATTTCTGCAATAGACATTTCTGGGTGATGAGTGATCAGCTCGTAAGCTTCCTTGACACGGAAATCATTAATATACTGAGGGAATGACACCCCGCCAGCGTACTGGTTCAGGAGGTCATTCAGACGATGACGGCTGATGCCGAAACGTACTATCACATCTTCACGCATCAGATTCACATTGGCATAGAGCCGTTCACTTCGAATTACAGAATCAATCTTATTAAAGAGTTCTTTGCCCATGAGATTTATGATTTCATGCTGCAAAGGTATGCAAAAAAGAGTACATCTGAAAGAGAACACATGCACGCATTTGGGCTCTATCCCAAATACGTGCATCAGAAACGGGAAAATAAATAAGCGACATCCCCGACTGACGGGAATGTCGCTCTATCTTGAGAATAAGATCGTACTATACCTTGATCTCTACCTCAACACCGCTGGGGAGCTCAAGCTTCATCAGGGCATCAACAGTCTTAGCTGTAGAGCTGTAGATGTCGATCAGACGCTTGTAGTCTGACAGCTGGAACTGCTCACGAGCCTTCTTGTTAACGAAGGTAGAACGGTTCACGGTGTAGATACGCTTGAGTTTGTGGTCGTAGCTCTTCAGCTTAATACGAATTTTCTGACTCATTGTCTTTAATGATTTAATTTGTTATTATTAAATGGGTGCTGCTAAAGAGTCATTTGCTCAGCAGCACCCTAAATTTCAATTATACCAGGTCGGCACGGCCCTTCACCTCTTCAAGCACAGCCTTTGCGATTGAGCTTGAGAGCGGTGCGTGGTGATCATACTCCATAGAGCTGGTTGCACGACCAGAAGTAATGGTACGCAGGGCGGTTACATAACCGAACATCTCTGACAGGGGAACCATTGCCTTAACGACACGGGCACCGCTGCGAGCCTCGTCCATACCCTCTACCTGACCACGACGCTTGTTCAGGTCACCGATTACGTCACCCATGTTCTCCTCAGGAGTAACAACCTCGAGTTTCATGATAGGCTCCATCAGCACAGGCTTAGCCTGAGCGCATACAGCCTTATAAGCCATCTGGGCTGCAATCTCGAATGAGAGCTGGTCAGAGTCTACGGGGTGGAATGAACCATCGACAACTACCACCTTCAGTGAATCCATTGGGTAGCCACCGAGGATACCATTCTTCATAGCAGCCTCGAAGCCCTTCTGGATAGAGGGGATAAACTCCTTAGGAATGTTACCACCCTTCACCTCGTTCACGAACTGCAGACCACCGTCCTTAGCGATATCCCAATCGTCATCAACAGGACCGACGTTCACGATGATGTCGGCGAACTTACCACGACCACCAGACTGCTTCTTGTAAACCTCACGATAGTTCATAACAGTCTTGGTGATAGCCTCCTTGTAGTTAACCTGAGGCTTACCCTGGTTACACTCAACCTTGAACTCACGCTTCAGACGGTCGATAATGATATCGAGGTGAAGCTCACCCATACCAGAGATAATAGTCTGACCACTCTGCTCGTCAGTACGAACGGTGAATGTAGGATCTTCCTCAGCCAACTTAGCCAGACCATTGTCGAGCTTGGCAACATCGGCCTGAGACTTCGGCTCTACGGCGATAGAGATCACAGTGTCGGGGAAGGTCATTGACTCGAGCACGATAGGATGTGCCTCGTCGCAGAGCGTATCACCAGTGCGAATATCCTTGAAGCCTACACCTGCACCGATATCACCGGCGTCGATTGACTCCATGGGGATCTCCTTATTAGAGTTCATCTGGAACAGACGGCTTATACGCTCCTTCTTGCCAGAACGTGGGTTATATACATAACTACCAGCCTGAACCTTACCAGAATAAACGCGGAAGAACACCAGACGTCCCATATATGGATCGGTAGCGATCTTGAATGCGAGGGCTGAAGTAGGAGCATCATCAGAAGGCTGACGATCCTCTTCCTCTTCAGTGTTGGGGTTGGTACCTTTGATCACCTCTACATCAACAGGTGCGGGCAGGAATGCACAGACATAGTCGAGCAGAGGCTGTACGCCCTTGTTCTTATATGAAGAACCGCAGAGCATTGGCGTGCAAGCCATTGAGATAGTTCCCTTACGGATAGCTGCGATAATCTCTTCCTCAGTGATTGAGTTAGGATCGTCGAAGTATTTCTCCATCAGAGCCTCGTCGTACTCAGCAGCAGCCTCAAGCAGCTTGTTGCGCCACTCGTCGCACTCATCCTGCAGGTCAGCGGGGATATCTTCTACATCGTACTCAGCACCCATGGTCTCATCGTGCCACAGGATGGCCTTCATCTTAATCAGGTCAACCAGACCCTTGAAGTTCTCCTCAGCACCAATAGGCACCTGGATTACAACAGGGTTAGCGCCCAGGATGTCACGCATCTGCTGGACAGTCTCGAAGAAGTCAGCACCAGAGCGGTCCATCTTGTTCACATAACCGATACGGGGCACATTATACTTATCAGCCTGACGCCATACGGTCTCAGACTGAGGCTGAACACCGTCGGCAGCTGAATATGTAGCAACAGCGCCATCGAGTACACGCAGTGAACGCTCTACCTCAGCAGTAAAGTCCACGTGTCCCGGAGTATCAATCAGATTGATCTTAAAAGTCTTGTTGTTCCATGTCCAGTTACAGGTTGTAGCAGCAGAGGTAATAGTAATACCACGCTCCTGCTCCTGAGCCATCCAGTCCATCGTTGCAGCACCATCATGCACCTCACCAATCTTATGAGTCTTACCTGTATAAAACAGAATACGCTCAGAAGTGGTTGTCTTACCGGCATCGATGTGGGCCATAATACCGATGTTTCTTGTCAAATGTAAATCGCGATTTGCCATTGTCTTGATTATCCTTAACTTCTTTACCTTATAAAACCTATCTTAGAATCTGAAGTGAGCAAATGCGCGGTTAGCCTCAGCCATACGGTGCATATCTTCCTTACGCTTGAAGGCACCGCCCTGGTTGTTGAAGGCATCCATGATCTCAGCAGCCAGCTTGTCAGCCATAGACTTACCACTGCGCTTACGAGCAAACGCAATCATATTCTTCATTGAAACGCTCTCCTTACGATCGGGGCGAATTTCAGTAGGAACCTGGAAAGTTGCACCACCGATACGGCGGCTCTTAACCTCCACCTGAGGAGTGATGTTGTCGAGGGCCTGCTTCCAAATCTCAAGGGCAGACTTCTCCTCGTTCTGCATCTTTGCCTTCACTGTTTCCAGTGCATTGTAGAAAATCTCATACGACTTGGTCTTCTTACCATCGTACATCAGATGGTTTACAAACTTTGAAACCTTCTGGTCGTTGAACACGGGATCCGGCAGGATCACACGCTTCTTGGGTTTTGCTTTTCTCATTTTGTTTTTGAATGATTAAATTCTGCTTGGGGGCTGTTCTTACTTGTTCTTCAACGCTCTCACATGAGCATTTACTCAACCTTTATAACACTATCTCCAGCAAAACGATTTTTACTTTTTTCTCTTTTTGGCCTGACTGACCATCTCCGGTCATTTACTTCTTAGCCTTTGGACGTTTTGCACCGTACTTAGAACGACGCTGTGTGCGGTTTGCGACACCGGCGGTATCAAGTGTACCACGAACGATGTGATAACGTACACCAGGAAGATCCTTTACACGACCACCGCGAACCAGCACGATAGAGTGCTCCTGCAGGTTGTGTCCCTCTCCGGGGATGTAAGAGTTAACCTCTTTCTGGTTTGTCAGACGAACACGGGCTACCTTACGCATAGCCGAATTAGGCTTCTTCGGGGTTGTTGTGTAAACACGTACACAGACACCACGACGCTGAGGGCAATTGTCCAGCGCGGGTGACTTAGACTTGTCAACAATCACCTTTCTGCCTTTTCTTACCAATTGTGAAATTGTAGGCATAATACTTTAATTTTTAATTTATTATATATGTTATTTTGTTTATATTCAGCACTTTACTTTCTGATTCCACCTAATATAAAAAAGAGAAAAAGCATTATACGTATTTCAATTTAACAACATATAACACTTTTAGTATTTATTAAAAAACCGAAGCACTCATATGCCCCGGTTTTTCTATAATAGAGAGTAGTTAATTACTTCTCATCGAGCACTGTCTCCTCAGCGAAGTCGAGTACGTTCTTGCGATTAGCCTGAATACGCTCATACTCCTCCTTTGATCCGACAACAATCTTCTCGAACTCACGCAGACCAGTACCTGCAGGAATCAGGTGACCGCAGATCACGTTCTCCTTCATTCCCTCCAGATAATCCACTTTACCACGGATGGCTGCCTCATTGAGCACCTTTGTCGTCTCCTGGAAGGATGCTGCAGACATGAACGACTTGGTCTGGAGAGCGGCACGTGTAATACCCTGCAGGATCTGAGTAGAAGTTGCGGGCACAGCATCACGCACCTGAACAAGACGTAGGTCTCGACGCTTCAGCATTGAATTCTCGTCGCGAAGCTTACGGGCTGTTACTATCTGGCCTTTCTGAAGAGTCTCAGAGTCACCGGCATCTATAACCACCTTCTTACCCCAGATACGGTCATTCTCCTCAGAGAAGTCAAGCTTGTCAACTATCTCCTGCTCAAGGAATGAGGTATCACCAGGCTCATCAATCTGAACCTTACGCATCATCTGGCGGACAATAATCTCAAAGTGCTTGTCGTTGATCTTCACACCCTGCAGACGATATACGTCCTGTACCTCATTTACAATATACTCCTGAACAGCGGTGGGGCCCTTGATAGCAAGGATATCACCCGGGGTGATAACACCATCAGACAGTGGAGTACCTGCACGCACGGCATCATGCTCCTGTACCAGGATCTGCTTAGACAGAGATACGAGGTATCGACGCTGCTCACCAGTCTTTGATGTAACAATGATCTCACGGTTACCACGTTTCACCTTACCCATGGTGACCTCACCGTCGATTTCACTTACGACAGCAGGGTTGGACGGGTTACGAGCCTCAAAGAGTTCTGTGACACGAGGCAGACCACCAGTGATATCACCACCCTTTGCTGCAGCACGAGGAATCTTCACCAATGTCTCACCAGTCTTGACGGTCTGGCCATCCTCAACGATTACGTGACCGCCTACAGGGAAGTTATAGGTTCCGATAATCTCACCATCAGCACCAATGACATCACAAGTAGGCACCCTTGACCTATCCTTAGACTCTGTTACGATCTTTTCTGTCAGACCAGTTGTCTCATCGGTCTCAGCACGGAAAGTTATACCCTCGATGACGTCATTGAACTTCAGTGTACCGGCATATTCTGTCACAATAACAGCATTAAACGGATCCCACTGAGCGATCTTGTCGCCCTTGGCAACTTCGTCACCATTACGGAAATAGAGCGAAGAACCATAAGGCACATTCACTGTTGAAAGTACAATTTTCGTATTTGGATCAACAAATCGGAGTTCACCCAAACGGCTGACAACCATTTCGCAGTCACGGCCATCCTCATCAAAAGGAACGGTACGAACCTCTTCGAGTTCGATAAGTGCACGATCATACTTAGAAACGATACTTGCGTTAGCGGCAGCGTTACCAGCCACACCACCGGCGTGGAACGTACGAAGTGTCAGCTGGGTACCTGGCTCACCGATAGCCTGAGCTGCAATCACACCTACAGCCTCACCCTTCTGTACCATACGACGGGTAGCAAGGTTACGACCATAGCACTTCATGCAGACACCCTTCTTCGACTCACAAGTGAGCACCGAACGTATCTCGACTGTTTCGATATCAGCCTTCTCAATTGCATCGGCAATAGCCTCGGTAATCTCCTCACCAGCCTCAACGATGACCTCACCAGTCTTAGGATTCACGACATCATGGACAGACACACGTCCCAGGATACGCTCAGCCAGACTTGAGATTACCTCGTCACCACTCTTCAGAGCAGAGCACTGCAGACCACGCAAGGTACCACAATCCTCCTCTGTAATAATGACATCATGAGAAACATCAACCAAACGACGAGTCAGGTAACCTGCATCAGCTGTCTTCATGGCCGTATCAGCCAGACCCTTACGAGCACCGTGAGTTGAGATAAAGTACTCAAGCACAGACATACCCTCCTTGAAGTTTGACAAGATCGGGTTCTCAATCGTACCACGACCCTCGGCTCCTGCCTTCTGAGGCTTAGCCATCAGACCACGGATACCGGAAAGCTGCTTGATCTGATCCTTAGAACCACGGGCACCGGAATCAAGCATCATAAAGACAGCATTAAAGCCCTGGTCTGCCTCGGTCATCTGCTTCAGCAGCACATTACCAATATCATTGTTAACGTGTGTCCAGGTATCAATAACCTGATTATAACGCTCGTTATCAGTAATGAATCCCATATTATAGTTGTCGGTAATCTGACGCACCTCATCATTACCCTTCTTGATAAGATCAGCCTTCTCCTTCGGGATAATGATATCGTCAAGGTTGAACGACAGACCGGCAAGATATGCCATACGATAACCGAGGTTCTTAATACCATCGAGGAACTCGCAGGCTTCAGCAAAACCGACATTCTCAATCACGTCAGCAATAATGCCGCGAAGACTCTTCTTAGAGATAATCTTGTTAACGTAGCCAACTTCCTTCGGGATAATTCCATTCACAATCACACGACCGACAGAAGTCTCTACCATGTGACGCTCCGGCTTACCATCGACGATATCATCAACGATAACCTTCACTTGGGCATGAAGATCGCACTTGCCCTCATTATGGGCAATGATTGCCTCCTCAGGACCATAGAAAGTCAGACCTTCACCCTTAGCACCCGGACGGATCTTGGTGATATAATAAAGACCAAGTACCATATCCTGTGAAGGCACAGTGATAGGTGCACCGTTAGCTGGGTTCAGAATGTTATGACTCTGAAGCATCAGCAACTGAGCCTCAAGAATTGCTTCGTTGGATAGGGGAAGGTGAACTGCCATCTGGTCACCATCGAAGTCAGCGTTGAACGCAGTACAAGCCAGCGGATGCAACTGGATAGCCTTACCTTCGATCAGCTTAGGCTGGAAAGCCTGAATACCCAGACGGTGCAGTGTCGGTGCACGGTTGAGGAGCACGGGGTGACCCTTCATCACATTCTCCAGAATATCCCAAATTACCGGCTCACGACGATCCACGATCTTTTTAGCGCTCTTCACCGTCTTCACAATACCGCGCTCAATGAGCTTACGGATGATAAATGGCTTATAGAGCTCTGCTGCCATCAATTTCGGCAGACCGCACTCACCCATCTTCAGTTCAGGACCTACGACGATCACTGAACGAGCAGAATAGTCAACACGCTTACCGAGCAGATTCTGACGGAAACGGCCCTGCTTACCCTTCAGAGAGTCTGAGAGAGATTTCAAAGGACGGTTTGACTCACTCTTAACGGCACTTGACTTACGTGAGTTGTCGAACAAAGAGTCAACAGCCTCTTGGAGCATACGTTTCTCGTTACGGAGAATCACCTCAGGTGCCTTAATCTCCATCAGTCGCTTCAGACGATTATTACGGATAATCACACGGCGATAGAGATCATTCAGGTCGGATGTTGCAAAACGGCCACCATCCAGTGGAACCAACGGACGAAGCTCCGGTGGTGTGACAGGGATAATCTTCATTATCATCCACTCCGGACGATTGATTCCCTTCTCTACACTCTGACGGAAAGCCTCAACCACCTGTAGACGCTTCAAAGCCTCGTTCTTACGCTGCATTGAAGAGTCGCTGTTGGCGCGGTCGCGCAGTTCATAAGACAGAGAGTCGAGGTCAAGACGCACCAGCAGGTCGTAAATAGCCTCTGCACCCATCTTTGCAATGAACTTATTAGGATCGCTATCATCAAGATAGTCGTTCTCAGGAGAAATCTGATTGTCAACAATCTCTGCATACTCTTCCTCTGAAAGCAAGTCGTACACATTTGAGCCGATTGCATCATTACCTTCAGCATCCTTCTTACCAGCCATTGCACCTGGCTGAATCACGACATAGCGCTCATAATAGATGATTGCATCCAACTTCTTTGTGGGAAGTCCGAGCAGGTAACCAATTTTATTGGGAAGACTACGGAAATACCAGATATGAGCCACGGGGACAACCAACTCGATATGTCCGGCACGCTCACGACGAACCTTCTTCTCAGTCACCTCAACACCACAACGGTCACAAACGATACCTTTATAACGAATACGCTTGTACTTACCGCAGGCACACTCATAGTCCTTGGTAGGACCGAAGATGCGCTCACAGAACAGACCGTCACGCTCCGGCTTATAGGTACGGTAGTTGATGGTTTCAGGTTTGGTAACCTCACCGAAGCTACTCTCGAGGATATCTTCGGGCGAAGCAAGTCCGATGGTAATTTTCGTAAAA
>CADCFA010000064.1 GCA_902800595.1 uncultured Prevotellaceae bacterium
ATAGTCTCTATCCTGTTGACACCGCCAAAATCGTCATCCCTAAGATACAGGAGCATCTGGTGGCAGAGGGTTATACCATGTATATAGACGGTTGGGGCAACTACTTCTTCAACGACAATTTCTTCAAGGCTGCCCAGCAAATGGATCAGGAAGGCAAGATGAACTTCGTGCTGGGTCTGACCTACGAAATAGAGAGCTGGATGAATGTGGAGGAGGCGCTGAAGAGAGCCGCTGACGTTCAGAAGTATGCCACTACCCACGTCAAGACCAACTGGCTCAAACTCTTTATGGACGGCACAGTGGAAGGCGGTACAGGCTTTGTGGATCCACTCTATCCCGACGGACATCAGGGGCTTGCCAACTGGACTGAAGAGGAACTGACCGACATCACCCGCAAGACGAATGCAAAAGGTCTATCCATGCATATCCACACCATGGGTAACAAGGCCGTCAACTACGTGGTCAGCGCCTACGCCAATGCTGGTAAGGATGAGCTGCGCAACACGCTGGTTCACGTGCGTAATGTCAATGCAGAGGATTACAAGCGTATGGCCGACCATAACATGTATGCCGTCTCAGGTATGCTCTGGCACCATTGCCCCTCTTTCGCTGCCGACTATATTCGTGAGCACGGATTGGCTCCCGTAGGGCAGGAAGCAAAGTCATATCCGATGAAGTCTTATTTTGATAAGGGTATCCATATGACCTCTCACTCCGACTTCCCGGCAACGAGTGGCAGTCCCGACGATCCGTTCGGCATCATTGAGATTGCTGTCACTGGTGTTCTTCACGGCGAGAACGGTAATCCCTGGTGGCCCGAGGAACTCATCACCCGCGAGCAGGCCATCGAGGCCCTGACCATCAACATCGCCAAGCAGATGCTCATTGAGAATGAGAGAGGCAGCGTCAGTGTTGGCAAATATGCCGACTTCCTCCTCGTTACCAAGGATGTGCTGTCTTGCCCCGAGACAGAGATTCACGAAGCCAAGCCTGCTGCCACCTACTTCGAGGGCAAGAAGGTTTATGAGATGTAGAAATCAATTACTAATTATATCAGAACAATGAGTGAAATGATTAATAAAAAGATTACCGACGGTCATTACGATCAGTCGTTAGCCGTCAAGTGTATAAACGGAACGTTCGTCGGCAAGAAGTCGGAGCGTGTTATTACCTATAAGGGTATCCCCTTCGTTGACCAACAGCCAGTCGGCGACCAGCGCTGGAAAGCACCGGTGGCATATACGCCAAGCGACGGCATCTATGAGGCCTACAACTATGCGAGACTCTCCTGCCAGGATCTGTCGATCACCGACTATCAGGGTGAGGACTGCCTGTACCTGAATGTCTATAAGGCCGACGAAGCGGGCACCAAGAAGCCCGTCATGGTGTGGATCCACGGAGGCGCATTCGTAGCAGGCGGAACAGGAATACCCCTGTTCGACTGCACCGAACTCGTCAAGGAGAATCCCGATGTCATCTACGTGACCATCCCCTACAGACTCGGCGTCTTAGGCTTCCTCCATCTGTCACACCTGGTTGATGGCAAGGACTATCCCGACGCACAGAACCTGGGACTGCTGGATCAGAAGATGGCGTTGAAGTGGGTACACGAGAATATCGCAGCCTTCGGCGGCGATCCCTCCAATGTCACCATCTGGGGTGAGTCGGCCGGTGCCGGAAGCGTCACCATGCAACCGCTGATCAAAGGTTCGCAGCAGTATTTCCAGAAGGTCATCGCCCAGAGCGGCGCCCCCATACAGACGAACTCAGTGGAAGAGAGTATCTCCACCACGAATGATCTGATGGAGGCCCTCGGCTGCAAGACCGTTGCTGACCTGATGAAAGTCGATGCCCGCACGCTGGTGGATACAGCCGCCGCCACCGTCGCCTTACGCATCTTCCCCGTCAGAGACGAGCGCATCCTGCCTTTGGATCCATTTGAGGCTTACGCCAACGGCATCGCCAAGGATATCATATTCCTGCAGGGCTGCAACAAGGACGAGATGAACTGCTTCGTGGCTGACTGGACGGTGGAAGGATTCAAAGCGTGGGCTGCCGACCGCAAGACGAAGAAATATGCCCAACTGCTCACGGATGAGGAGAGGGCGAAGATCGAATCCTACTGCAAGGAAGGCGCGGTAGAAGACTGGGAGCCCGACAGCCGTTTGTTCGGTCATAGTTGGTTTATCGAGGGCGCCATCAAGATGTCGGAGAGCCAGACCAAGGGCGGTGGCAAGTCCTATACCTATTTTTATAGAGTAGAGTCATCAAACCCGATCCGTAAGAGTGCCCACTTCGAGGAGGTACCCGTCGTATTCGCACATCCGGAAATGATCGAAGGACGCCAGTTTGACGCCACCTTCATGAAGACCATGCGCATGATGTGGACCCAGTTTGCCAAGACCGGCAACCCGTCGCTCAGTGCTGACATCTCTCCCGACGGCAAGGCGAAAGAGTGGCCCCTCTACGACTTGGAGAACAAGCAGGTGATGGTACTCGACGAGTTCGACATCCATCCCGCCAAGGAGTCCGACGTGAAGATCGTGGATTGGGACAAGACCTACTTCCTGACCAAGTATTATATGCTTTGACAGGATAGAGAAGATATGGCTAAGAAAATCAGGGACAAGGAAAGAGACAGTATAGACTTTGGAAAGTCGAAGATAGATCCGCTGTTTAACAGCATTTTCTATCCCACGTTGTTATCCATGGTGTTTGCGTCGCTCTTTACGGTTGCAGACGGTATATTC
The DNA here is from genome assembly GCA_902800595.1 of uncultured Prevotellaceae bacterium. Lineage (GTDB taxonomy): Bacteria > Bacteroidota > Bacteroidia > Bacteroidales > Bacteroidaceae > Prevotella. The sequence goes on from CADCFA010000064.1 coordinate 2,751, forward strand.
GTTGGACAAGGTGTGGGAAGCAATGCGCTGGCGGCTATCAATATTGTCTCGCCGTTGTTCTTGATCACGACGGGCATTGCGCTGATGTTCGGTGTGGGCGTGTCGGTTGTGGCAAGTATTCATCTGTCACAAAACAACAACAAAGCCGCTAACATCAACATCACCCAGGCCTTCAATGTGGGCACGCTGCTGATGGTCATTATTGCGATTGCTGTTTTTCTCTTCCGCATACCTTTCTTGCGACTTTTGGGAAGCAGTGATGCGCTATTGCCATTATGCCAGGCTTATCTTCTCACCATTCTTCCTGGCTGTATTTGCATTGTCATCCAGATGATTGGCACCTTCGTCATCAGACTTGACGGATCTCCTAAGTTTGCAGCCTCATTAGAGATTTTTCCTGGCTTACTGAACATCTTCTTGGATTGGCTATTTGTGTTTCCGATGCAGATGGGTATTGCGGGTAGCGGCATCGCATCATCGATTAGCTGTGTCGCTGCCGCAGGAATGGTTGTCTGGTATATGTTCTTCCGGGCAAAGACTGTCAAGATTTTCAGATTAAAACTCAGTCTTACCAGTTTTTATCTGACAGCCCGCAATGTTGGCTATATGGCTCGTAGTGGTTTCTCCTCTATGCTGGGGGAACTGGCCATGTCCATGATGTTGCTTACCGGTAACTATGTGTTTATCCGCGAGTTGGGTGAAGATGGTGTGGCCGCTTTCTGTGTAGCCTGCTATCTTTACCCTATCGTATTTATGGTCAACAATGCGGTGGCACAGTCAGCCCAGCCTATCATCAGTTTCAATTATGGTGCAGGCAATCGCTACCGTGTGCGAAAAGCCTTTAGGGTTAGCTTCAGCACCGCCACCATCTGTGGCGTGTTGGCCACAACGTTTCTCACCTTGTGTGCCAAACCCCTTGTCAGCCTTTTCCTGCAAGCAGGCACTAACGCCTATGAGATTGCTATGGGTGGACTTCCATTATTCGCTTATTCTGCCATTTTCTTTGCAATGAATGTTGCCATCATCGGCTATTTCCAGGCCACCGAGCAGAACACTCGGGCCACGTTATGTATGCTTTTTCGAGGTCTCATATTCCTTGTACCGGCATTTGTCCTGATGCCTAAATTCATTTATCCACAAGGCATATGGCTCGCCGTTCCTGTTACAGAATGCATGACGCTGGGCGTGATTCTATTGACAAACAGGGGCATCATTAGCAGATAACAGAATGATGAAGGAAACTATTCTATTTTTTATGTTTTATGCGTCAGTGGCCATGCTGTCTTTGATAGCATGTTGTTATCTGCTGTTCCGTAGAGCCAACGCTATTGCCCCTGACATCACGCCTCCAGTCCGCCTGCGCCGCTGGACTGCAGCCTTCTTTGCTGCTATTGCTTTGTGCCACTTGTGGTACCTGCCAACATTTTTTATCACCTCCCCTGATAATCTGATGCAGGGCTACCTTATCGCCGGATTGCTCGATTTTATGACGGTTACTCCTCTGACAATAGTCATATTGCTTACTATGCTGCAAGACCGCAGGCGCCCGCTGTGGCCAGTTGGCGTGATAATGACACCACTCATTGCAGGATTGACGTGGTGCGTTGCCATCCATAGCCATTCCCTTCTGCCAGTGTTATATGCCTATTTCCTGTTGATGTGGTTTGGCTTAATTATATATATGGTATGCGGAATCAGACAATATGGGCGTTGGTTGCGCGACAACTATGCTGACCTGGAGCACAAGGAGGTGTGGCAGAGTTTCGTGGTGCTGGGTATCATGCTGCTGGTGTACGTCATCTATTCGCTTGATGTAGGTGAACTGGTATATGAATATGTTATGGAGTTCATCCTCGTCGTAGTTATTTGCTATCTTCTGTGGCGGGTAGAAACGTTAAGCGACCTGCGTCTCCCCGTTAATGATGCGGAAGAAGAAACGGTTGCCACGGAGGATGTGGAAGACAACGACCTTCCACCATCCATTCGCAACAACATTGAATTATTGCTACAGCAGCATTGCATCGACGAGCAGCTCTACCTACAGCACGACCTCAACCTTCTCCAACTTGCCAAGGCTATTGGTACAAACCGCTCCTATCTCAGCCGATATTTCGCCAGTCAGGGCACGACATACAATGCCTATATTAATGATTTGCGTGTCAATCATTTCGTCTGTCTCTATCATGAGTCTGTCGCTTCCAAGCGTTCCTTCACTACCCAACAGTTGGCCATGAGGAGTGGTTTCCGCAGTTACAATACATTCGGTGCTGCCTTCAAGAAAACGATGGGAATGAACACGACGGAGTGGATGCGACTCACGAAATAGTAAAAAATCGTCCCAAAATCGTCAAAACTTACTGGTTATTGAACTCTGATCATTGTGTTTTTAAAAGGAATTGACTAACTTTGCATACCAAACAGTTTTCCCAAAACCTGCATATTATTGTTTAACAAAATACAATCACAATGAAAAAGATTATGAATTGGATGCTCGCCGCCATTCTTATTTGCGGCGCAAGTGTGTTTACGGCATGCAC
>CADCFA010000065.1 GCA_902800595.1 uncultured Prevotellaceae bacterium
TTCCATCTTAGCTGCTACATACAGGAATCCCATACCGATGATGGCGATGCCGAGGAAGATATAGAACATATTCTTCTTACCCACCATCTTCTTGATCATAGGAACAAGGGGCATGAAGATGAACGAAGGTGCAGAACCCAGTCCCATGAAGATTGACAGCTGGTCGGGTGATCCGTGCATGTTGCTGTTGATAAAGTAGGCACCAGCGGCATTACCGATCGACATCATGGCAAAGGCGGTAATGAAGAAGAAGGCGATGATACGCAGGGGACGGTTGTGGAAGAACTCCATCCACAGGTCGCTGATCTTTACGTTGGCAGCCTCACTGGCATCCATCACCACGCGCTCCTTACACTGGCTGAAGCAGAAGAACAGCAGTGCCAGACCTACACATGCATAGATAGTCATGGTGGTGAACCAGGCAGCAGGATCCTTCGGCAGACCCTCGGCAGGCTCGTTGGTGAAATAGGCAATCAGCAGAGGCAGACCTGAACCTACGGCGAGACCACCGCAGTTAGCCATGAACATACGGACAGAGGTCAGGATGGTGATCTCATCGGTGTCACGGGTGAGTGAAGAGTTCAGGGCACCGTAAGGCACATTGATAAAGGTGTATAGCAGCGTCATGGCGATATACGTGATATAAGCGTAGAGCAGTGACGGAGCGAAGCCGTTCCAGAAACAGAGGATGGCAAAGCCTGTAAGGGGGATACCGACAAACACCAGATAGGCACGATACTTACCCAACTTAGGATTGTTCTTGTCGATGAGGGCACCTACGATGGGGTCCCAAATCACGTTAGCCACGTTACCCACTGTGAACATCACAGACACATCAACGGCATCGAGTCCGTAGATGTCGGTGTAGAAGAACAGCAGATACATACATGTAGTCTGGAAAATCAGATTCTGCGCCAGGTCACCAGAGCCGAAGCCGATGCGCTGGAGCCAGGAAAGCTTGTAAAAGCCTTTGTTTTCGTTAGTTGTTGCCATAATTGATAATATTGTTATTTGGTTCTTGTTATTTCTTCACTTCGAGTTCAAAAGACGACATGGGGAGTCCTGAGAGTGAACGGACATTAGCTGTCTTCGGGTCGTCTTTCCAAGCATAGCGCACTTTCAGCGGTAAGGTCTGAGTGGCAAGGGGTGAGAGGATGGTGATGTTATCCCCATTGGCTGTAGCCTCTGCATTTTGGAAGATACCATCAGAGCCAGCCACTTCGAACTCGTTGAGCTTGCCAGACTGTATAGGCTGGTCGAGGGTGAGGATGATGTTGCCGTCCTTGACTTCAGTTGAGGTCACCTCTGGCGAGAGATACACCTTATTATTATATATAAGGCGATCGAAGCAGAGACCGATACGTTCTGCCACTTCCTTCTTACGGAGCGGGTGGATGTCAACGGTTTCACCGAGATCGTTGATAACAGCCAGTTCAGCTCTAGGATCATTCTTGGCTGTGATGCGCTGAGCCTCACGCAGAGCAGCCCAACCGCTTTTGACAGGTTTTGTCTGTGGCGTGATAGGTGAGGGGAACCCTGTCTGCTGACGTCCGTCATGGTTAGCCAGCTGTACGATGACGAATGGCATCTTCTGGTCCTTCCAACTGTCGCGCCAGCAACCCATCATCTTCTTCAGGTAATCTGCATAGGGGGCAGGATTGCCTGTGTTCGACTCTCCCTGATACCACACCACACCAGAAAGGGCGTAGGGAGCCAGGGGATAGAGCACGGCATTATAAAGGGTGGTGGGGATATTCTGCAGTGAGATATCGCCACTTGGACAGTTGGGCATCTCTGCACCTAACTGCATCTTCCAGGTCTCACTCAGTGGAAGCACGTCTGACGGCATAGGGTTCTGACTGAAACGATCCTCTCCGAAAGCAATCAGGTAGGGCTTTTCTGGGATAAAGTGAACCAAACCGTATTTGTTGATGAAACGGACGGTTATCACGTTATCGCCCTCACGCAACAGCCCTTCTGGGATGTCATAGCGACGTGGGGGATACTGATAGCCCGTATGACCGATCTGCTGTCCGTTCAGGTATGTGAAGTCCTGATCGAAAAGGGTTCCTAACAGCAGACGGGCAGGTTTGCCGGCATGCGTTTTATCGATCGTGATGTGCTGGCGCAGCCAGATCGTACCCACCACAGGGCGATGGGTAGTTGGGGAGATGGCCCATTTGGTATCCCACTGGTTCACAGACTGCCACTCGCTATCGTCAAACGATAGTGAGGTCCAGTCTTTCAGGATACCCGGGTCGGTGTTCTTCAGGATCTTCTGCCATTGCTTGTCTGCCTCCATGTTGGCCTGTGCCTGAGCCTTTACATAGTCATCACTCTGGAAGAACTCGGCTCTCTTAACCAGTTGGGGGTAGTCCTCACGTAAAGAGTCGGCAGAGATCCAGGCCTCGATAGGCGTACCTCCCCAACTGTTCACGATGATACCCTGGGGCACCTTTGTCTTCTCGTACATCCGTTTGCCAAGGAAATAGCCTGCGGCAGAGAAGAGCCATGCATTTTCCTTATTGACAGGTTTCCAATTGATGGATGTAGGACGGATATCATCCTTTACACCTTGAACAGCAGTCTCGTTCTGTACACGGAAAAGTCGGATGTCTGGATTCTCGTAGGTGTCGATCTCCTTAGTGTATTGTGGATAGACACGCTCTATTGTCACGTCGATATTCGACTGTCCGGAGAGAAGCCATACGTCACCTATTAATATATTAGTAAGCACAATATCGCCTACAGTCATGGTGTATGGTCCGCCAGCTTTCATCTTCGGCAGGTTGATATGCCAGTGCCCCTGTAGGTCTGCTGTCGTTGCATATTGCTTGTTGTTGAATCTGACGGTAACCAGTTCGCCAGTCTCTGCCTTTCCCCAAACAGGGATGGATTTACCTCTCTGAAGGACCATACCCGATTGGAATAATTGGGCAAGGCTGACTTTAGCTTCAATGGTAGAGACACAAAGGAGTGTCGCAATGATACATAAGATTTTTCTCATATTTGTTGAATTGACGTTGCAAAAATACTAAAAATTATCGGTTAAAAGGGTAAAAAAAGTATTTTTCTTTGCGGAATGAAACAATTTCAAAAACAATTGGGACATATAAGAATGTCTTTTGAAGATTTTTTGGTTATCTTTGCAGTCAGTTATCATTGTTCAGTATTTAGAAGAAATAAAAAATGAAGAGTTTTACAACTCAGAAAGTATCATTAGGCGAGAAAATCGGCTATTCAATGGGTGATGCTGCAGCCAATCTGGTGTTCCAGATGATGATGATATTCCAGTTGAAGTTCTATACGGATGTATTTGGACTGGATGGTGCTGTGGCAGGCAGCATTTTGATGATAGGTAGTCTGTCGGCCATTGTCGTTGACCCGCTGGTAGGTATTCTCTCCGACCGTACCAAGACCCGTTGGGGAAAGTTCCGTCCCTGGGTCCTCTGGACGGCAATACCTTTCTGTATCTTCTATATGCTTGCCTTCTACAATCCTGGCATTGAGGAGAAAGGGATGGTTGCCACCTATGCCACCATCTCCTATGTATTGCTGATGACCGTATATTCCTTTAATAATATACCTTATACTTCTTTGGGCGGTGTGATGACCAGCGATATCCGTGAACGTACCAGCATCACCACCATTCGTTTCATCTTAGTGACGATAGCCCAGTTTGTGGTACAGGGCTTGACTCTTCCGCTGGTTAATCAGCTGGGAGGTGGAGACCAGCCGCTAGGATGGACAGCTACGGTGATGCTGTATTCTGCTGTCGCCCTGATCCTGTTTGGCGTGACGTTCTTCTCTACCAAAGAGCGTATCCAGCCGCCACCAGCCCAGAAAGTGAATATCAAAGAGGATATCAAGGACACGATCTCAAATATTTCCTGGAACTCGATGGCCTTGCTGACCTTTGCACTCTTTATCACATTGGCTATGTGGGGCTCCGCCATGAACTTCTATTTCCAGCATAATGTCGATCAGCGTTCACTCTATGAGTTCCTGACATTCTTCGGCCTGTCGATCGATCAGGAACAGGCTTATTCTGCAGGATTCTCTGTATTCAATATGATGGGTGCCATCGTGCAGTTCTTGGGAGTGATCTGTCTGTCACGCTATCTGGCAAATAAATACGGCAAGAAGAACACCTTTATCGTCTGCCTGTCGCTGACGGCTTTCTTCACGGCTCTGTTCTATATCCCCTCGCCAACGGATGTCAGTCTGCTGTTTGTCCTCAACTTCCTGCGCTCTCTGTCGTATGCACCTACTATCCCATTGCTGTGGGCTATGATTGGCGATGTGGCCGACCATATAGAATACGAGAATCATCGTCGTGCTACAGGCTTCTGCTTCTCGGGCATCGTACTTGCCCTGAAGTTAGGCTTGGGCTTTGGTGGTGCTATCGCAGGTATCATCATCTCGATGTTCGGTTATGTCTCTGGCGATGTGTTTGTACAGAACGACAGTGCTTTGGAGGGTATCCGTCTGGTGTCGAGCATCATTCCAGCCATCCTGTTTGCTATTGGTGTGGTAGCACTCCATTTCTATCCGATCACAAAAGAATATAATGAGAATATGCAAGCTGAGCTGGCTGCACGGCGCAGAATCAGTAATCATAACTAATAATATATCAATAAACAATCTAAAAAATTAACGATTATGGCAAAATTACCACGTTATTTGTTCCCGAGTGATTATATGGCTGACCCTTCAGCCAATGTGTTTAACGGTCGTCTGTACATCTATCCCTCTCACGACTGGGATGCAGGTGAGTGCTTCGATGATGATGGCGGACACTTCCAGATGAAGGACTATCATGTGCTTTCATGGGATGATGTAGAAAACGATGAGGCTACCGATCATGGTGTGATTCTCGATGTGAAGGATGTGCCCTGGGCTGAGAAGCAGATGTGGGACAACGACTGTGTCCGAAGGTCCGTTCAAGCCAATGGACAAGCCTATTCGTGGTTCGTTCTCTATCGATCCCTGTGTGTTTAAGGACGACGACGGACAGATCTATACCTATTTCGGCGGACTCTGGGGTGGACAGCTCCAGTGGTGGCATCCACTACCCAATGGTCTGGCTCCGATCTATGGTAAGTATGGCGATGAAAACGGTCTTATCGACCTGGGTGCAGCACCTGACCACAAAGGTGAACTCTTCACTACAGCCGATTCACCAGCCATCAATAGCTGTGTGGTTCGCATGAGCGACGATGTTCAGCAGTTCGCAGAAGCACCTCGTGGTGTGGTGGTTCTCGACGAGAATGGTGAGCCCATGAAGGCTGGCGATCCCCACCGTTTCTTCGAGGCCTCTTGGATGCATAAGTATAATGGTAAGTACTATTTCTCTTACTCTACAGGTGACAGCCATTATCTCTGCTATGCTATTGGTGACTCTCCTTACGGACCTTTCCGTTATCAGGGTGTGGTTCTTGATCCAGTAGTAGGTTGGACCACTCATCACTCTATCGTGGAGTATAAGGGCCAGTGGTATCTGTGCTATCATGATTGTGTGCCTTCAAAAGACATCACGCATCTGCGCTCATTGAAGATCCAGCGTTTGTACTACAATGCGGATGGAACGATTCAAAAGGTTGTAAATGAGTAATCAGACGCTGATAACCAATTATTACATCTCTCACCGTGACGAGCTGCGGGGTTATGTCCGCAGCCGTCTTGGTGACAATTGTCAGGTGGACGACATCATACAGGACGTGTTCCTTAAATTGCTGTGCTCTAAAAAGATGATCACTGAAATCACATTACCTTCTTTAGTCTATACTATGATGCGTAATATGGTGGTTGACCATCTTCGTCATCACATGGCCGTAGAGCACTATGAGCATTATATCAAGGGTGTCTGTAGTAATGTTGTTACAGAAGACTTAGTCCTCTCTATTCAAGAAATCTTAGAGATTATGGAGAATGGGTTGGCGCGTCTGCCTGAGAATTGCCGTGAGATCTATCGTATGCATATCTATGATGGTATGAAGGTTGGTGAGATCTCCCGTGCATTAGGTGAGGGGTATAAAAGTGTGGAGCACCGCCTCGGTTCAGCCCGCAAAGCGATGCGCCACTATCTTTGTAAGTATGCATGATAACTGAAAACAACTTTTAAAAGCCCTGACGCGTGAGCACCAGGGCTTTTTACTATTTGAATATCAGTGTGGTCATATTGTTGGGGTCGAAGAGATCGCAGGCAACAGTCTGGAGTTCTTCGGCGGTGATTGTGTCGATTCGTCGATAGAGCGTTTCAAGGTCGCGCTCGTGCCCATGGTGGAGATAGCTTCTTCCGAAGTCAAGGGCAAACTGTTCACGGTTGTCGCAGGCAATGGCGAGCTGTCCTTTCAGCTGGCGCTTGGCTGCAATCAGCTGCTGGCTGCTGAGGGGCTTCTGCATCAGACGGTCCAACTCATGGCGCACCAGTCGGCGACAACGGTTGATGTCGTGGTGATCGCACCCGAAGTAGATGCTCCAGATGCCGGTATCACCATAGGTTGCCATCGTGCTCTCTACCGTATATACCAGTCCATGTCGTTCTCGTAGTGAGAGGTTCAGCCGGGCATTCATGCCTGGTCCACCTAATATATTATTAAGGAGGTAGAGCGTCAGTCGGCGGGGGTCATTATAGGCATAAGCACGACAGCCAGTCATCACATGGGCTTGATGGGTGGAGCGGTCTTGCTCGATGAATTGGGCTTTTTTCTGCGCTACCGATACCTGCGGGGAAGGTTCGGCTGGGGTTATGATACTGTCAGGCGTCAGATGTTCGAGGTTCTTACACAGGCGCTTGAAGTCGATGTCGCCATAGACGAAGAACACCATGTTCTCTGGTTGGTAGTTACGACGAACGAAGCGGAGGGCATCAGTGGTGGTGTAGGTATGCAACTGGTCTGCATTGCCAAGGATATTATGACCGAGGGGATGCCCTTCGAACAGTAAATTTTCGAATTCATCGTAGATCAGTTCGGCTGGAGAGTCGTTGTAACTCTCAATCTCGTCACAGATCACCTCCACTTCCTTGTCGATTTCTTGCTGAGGATACTGGCTATGGAACACGATATCAGTCAGCACATTGATGACCTGAGAGAAATGCTCTTTGGAGATGGCGGCATAATAAACCGTATCTTCCTTGTTGGTGAAGGCATTCAGTTCACCTCCCAGTCCCTCGATGGCATTGATGATCTGAATGGCATTGCGACGGGCGGTACCCTTGAAACTCATATGCTCACAGAAATGGGCAAGTCCTTCTTCGCCAGGTAGCTCATTGCGTGTACCGGCAGCAATATCGTAACCGCAGAATACCACCTGAGAGTCTGATGGCAGATGGATGATGCGGAGACCGTTTTTGAGGGTGTATGTGTTATATTTTGTCATTTCGCGTGCAAAGTTACTCAAAATCACTCGATTTTTCGTGGGAACTCCGATTTTTTTTCGTAACTTTGCGCGCTGAGTAATAAATGATTCCATAGGAGGGATATTTTAATCATTATGCGTAAGGTAATTGGTATAGGTGAAACGATTCTCGACATCATTTTCAAAAACGAACAACCTATAGGTGCTGTTCCAGGCGGTTCGGTGTTCAACGGTCTGATCTCATTGGGGCGTGTTGGCGTGAATGCGGCATTTATCAGTGAGACGGGTAACGATCGGGTGGGACAGAGAATTATCCGTTTCTTGGAAGACAATCATGTGGATGCCAGTTGTATGAGTGTCTTTCCGGAGTCGAAGTCCCCTATCTCATTGGCTTTCTTGAATGAGCAGAACGATGCGGAGTATATCTTCTATAAGGATCATCCGCACGATCGGCTCGACTTCAACCTCCCGGATATTCAGGCTGATGATATCGTGATGTTTGGCTCGTTTTATGCGGTGAATCCGGTGATTCGTTCACAAGTATTCTCCTTTTTGGAATATGCCCATAATAGGGGTGCTATCCTGTATTATGACGTGAATTTCCGTGCCTCTCATGCCAGTGAGGTGATGAAGGTTACGCCTAATATCCTTGAGAACCTGGAGCTGGCTGATGTGATCAGAGGCAGCAAGGAAGATTTTGAGGTGATGTTCAACAAGTCGGATGCCGATAGTCTCTATCGTTCGCAGATATCGTTTTATTGTAAGAACTTCATCTGTACCGGAGGTGCAGAGCCATTGGAGTTGAGGGCTCAGGGGGGTATCAGTAAGCAATATGCTATTGCTAAGACAGAGACAGTCAGTACCATTGGTGCAGGCGATAATTTCAACGCAGGCTTTGTCTATGGACTGGTCAAATACGGTGTTACCCATCAAATGCTCGATGAGGGTGTGCCTGAAACCTTGTGGGATCAGGTGATTGCTGAGGCTCAGCAGTTCTCTGCTAATGTGTGCCAGAGCATTCACAACAGCGTGGATCTGACATTTGCGGAGAAAAAGAAACAAGAGTTGGAGGCGGCTTTGAAGGAAATGGAAAAGAATAATTAAAAGATATGAATATGATTAGTGATACGATTAAGTACATCGGTGTTGACGATCTTGACATCGATCTGTTTGAGAGTCAGTATGTGGTGCCTGAGGGCATGAGTTATAATTCCTATCTCATAGGGTGAGGAATGGAAAGCAAACTTAAAGGCTGCTTTAGGCAATCGTCAGCCTGACTATCTGGTGGCTCACCACATGGAGCCCGATCATTCGGCACTGATCGCCTGGATGCTGGAGACTTATCCGGGATTGCAACTCGTATGTAGTGCTCAGGCTGCGAAGATGCTGACTAACTTCTTTGAGGGCTTTAACTTCGAGGGGCGCGTGATGACAGTCAAGGAGGGTGATACACTCTCATTAGGCAAGCACGAACTGAAGTTTATCACGGCTGCAATGGTGCATTGGCCTGAGGTGATTATGAGCTACGATAGCACAGACAAGGTGCTCTTCTCTGCCGATGGATTCGGCAAATTTGGTGCTTTGGTCAATGAGACTGACGACTGGGCTTGTGAGGCTCGCCGTTACTATTTTAATATCTGTGGCAAGTATGGTGTACAGGTGCAGAACGTTCTCAAAAAGGCAGCTACCATAGATATACAGACCATCTGTCCGTTGCATGGTCCTGTGCTCAAGGGTGAGGCGCTGGCTGAGGCAGTGAAACTCTATGATACTTGGAGCAAGTACGAGCCAGAGAGTGAGGGCATACTCATTGCCTATGCCAGCATTCATGGTGGAACGGCTGCTACTGCAGAGCGACTGGCAGAGATTCTCAGCAAGAAGGGAGCTAAAAAAGTGGTAGTGAGCGATCTGAGTCGTTCAGATATGGCTGAAGTCATCGAGGATGCTTTCCGTTATCCTACTGTCGTAGTGGCTGCATCAAGCTATGATGGTGGCGTGTTCCCCGTGATGCACGACTTCCTCTATCACCTGCAGATCAAGAACTACCAGAAGCGTCGCTTCGGTATGATCGAGAACGGCAGCTGGGCTCCCTCAGCAGGAAAAGTGATGCGTTCGATGATCGAGGGTTTGAAGGACTGTGAGATTGTGGAGCCGATGGTTACCATCCGCTCTCGCATGAAAGCTGCTGATGAGGCACTGTTAGAGCAGTTGGCTGACAGCCTGCTGTCATAAGACAGATACCTTATTAATATATAAAAGCCCCGATGAAACGGGGCTTTTCCTTTACTTCTTTTTCTTACGGGGCTTGCGCATCGCCCAACCCTCTTCTGAGAAGTCGGGCTCTTCACCTTTGAAACCACGCTGGGACTTACTCTTGCCTTGCGAGCGCCCTTCGGCAGAGCGCATCAGTTCACGCCAGTTATCCTTCTTCTGAGCGTGCTTAGGCTTCGAAGGCGACTTACCTGGTGCCTTATCGGTATCATCCGCATCGTTACATCTAACTGTTCTGCCTTTATATCTGATACCAGACAATTGGATCATCACTTTCTTGGCATCCTTTTCCGGCACTTCGAAATAAGAGATCGTGTCGAGCAGGTCAATATGGCCCACCTCCTGGCGACCTCCAACGAAGCGATTCAGCGTCTGCATCAGTTCACCAGGATAGAAGCCATCACGCCTGCCAAGGTTGATAAAGAGGCGCTTATAACCCTTTGCAGCCTTATTCTGCAGTTTCTGCTTGTCGCTCTGGGGCTTTTTCTCCTTTTTATCGGGTTTCACCTCCTCAATCTCAGGCGCTTCAGCATAGTAGGCAAGGAACTTACCAAACTCGAGAGATACGATCTTCTTGATCAGCTCCTCCTTGTCGATATACTCAAAATAGCGACTGATATCCTGCATGAAAGGTGCGATCTCCTCATCATCGACATCCGTCTTTACAATCTGATCCATCACCTTGTATAGCTGTTTCTTACAGATCTCCTCAGCCGATGGAATCTCTGCCTTCACAAACTCCTTGCCTATCTCCTTTTCGATATTGCGGATCTTGAACTTCTCACGACTATGCACGATAGAGATCGATGTGCCTTTCTTTCCAGCACGACCTGTACGACCAGAGCGATGGGTATAGTTCTCGATATCATCGGGCAATCCGAAGTTGATCACATGTGTCAGGTCATCCACATCGAGTCCTCGTGCAGCCACATCTGTTGCTACGAGTAACTGTGTCAGGTGGTTGCGGAACTTCTGCATCGTCAGGTCTCGCTGCTGCTGACTCAGGTCTCCATGCAGCGACTCAGCGTTATAGCCATCCTTGATCAGTTTGTCGGCTATCTCCTGCGTCTCAACCTTCGTGCGACAGAAGATGATGGCAAAGATACGTGGGTAGTAGTCAACGATACGTTTCAGTACCAGATATTTATCTTTGGCATTCACCATATAATAAATATGGTTCACATTTTCGGCACCCTCATTGCGGCTACCCACCACAATCTCTTTGTAGTCGTGCAGGTATTTCTTGGCCACACGCTCCACCTCCTTACTCATGGTGGCAGAGAACATCAGGGTGTGATGATCAACTGAGAGCGACTCGAATATCTCGTTGATACTATCCGAGAAACCCATGTTCAGCATCTCATCAGCCTCATCGAGCACGATATTCGTCACCTGTTCCAGACGAGCATAGCCACGATGCATCAGATCCACCAATCTACCAGGCGTAGCCACGATAATCTCAACACCCTTCTTCAGGGCTCTCATCTGGGGCTCGATCGCAGCACCACCATAGACAGCCTCCACGTGTATGCCATCCATGTATTTGGCAAAGTCGCGCAAATCATCGGTTATCTGCAGACAGAGCTCACGAGTTGGCGAGAGAATCAATGCCTGCGTCTCACGACGGGAAGTGTCGATGCGCTCTAACAGGGGGATGCCGAAAGCTGCCGTTTTGCCAGTACCCGTCTGGGCAAGAGCTATCACATCATTCTCGTTGCCCAACAGATAGGGAATCACAGCCTCTTGCACAGGCATCGGCTGCACAAAACCCAACTCCTCGATAGCCTTGCGTATTGGTTCGCAAACGCCTAACTCTTCAAATGTCTTCATCGGCTTATCTTACAACTTCAGTAAATTCGGGCTTTGCACCTTCTTCCTTACCAACGGTAACGAAAATAGTAGAGGTAGTCTCTTCGCCATTCATGCCTTTACTCTTAACAGTATATTTATAGTCTATGCCGTCAGGAGTCTCACGCTTACCAACGGTCTCAGGTGTGCCGAGAGGGAACTGATAGTCGGAGCAGGCAGCATCGAAGATGGCCTTGTCCTCATCCGTCACAGGCTGCTGCGCAGAATACTCAGGCAACTTCTCTACACTTCCTTCCTTGTAACCGTTCTCTATCAGGAAACGATCCAACTCCTTTGCAGCCTTTGTTACGCGAGCTGCACGAACACCATAACCTTTCAGGATATGGGCCTTCGGGAAAGCTTTCTCCAGATCAGCTGTCGAGGTGTTCAGTCCACCACTTCCGAAAGTGCAGAATGGGATGATGGTCTTACCTTCGAAATCCTGTTCTTTAACAAGTGTTGCTATAGGCATCGCATAAGTACCAAACCAGATGGGATAACCCAAGAAGATGGTGTCATAGTCAGCGATATTTGACTTGAGAGCCTTCAGTGCTGGTGTCTGACCACTTTCTCTCTCCTTGTTGCAACGCTCAATAGTAGCCTGGAAATCACCACTGTAAGGTTCTACCACCTCGATAGCCTCGATGTCTGCCCCCAGTTGCTTCTGCAACTCTTCTGCCACAGCCTTGGTGGATCCGTTCTCTGAATAATAAAGCACAAGCTGACGATTGGATTTCTCTGCCGCCTTCTGTTGTGTACAAGCAGTTGTCAAACCTGCAACCACTGCGAGTGATAATAAAAGTTTCTTCATAAGTCGTTATGTTTTAATACTATACCTATTCTATTTTTGCTGCAAAGATACCTTTTTTTGTTGGATAAGACAAACAATTATCCATAAAACTAAGGGCAAAGTTACTTAAAGTCATAATATAGTAGTGGATTTTTCCTATTTTCAAATAGAGAAAATACCTAAGAATAATGAAATAACTGACAAATTCTGTTTTTTTTGCCTCAAAAGGTATCCTTTTTCATTTCTTTATTGTACCTTTGCATCGTGATTCTGGAAAGAGTCAATGTGAAAGTTGAGGCATAGCCTCGACCAACTTTGTGAAAGTTGAGGCATAGCCTCGACCTTCGCCCGTAAAGGTTCGCTTAGCCGCGATTAATTGGGAACTGGAGTGTGAATCTCCGACTGTCCCGCAGCAAGTTGTCAGGCTATTGCTGAAGAGATAGCCGACAAGTTGGGTGCTGAGACCGTCAGTGTCCAGAGTATGAACGTCAGGCAGATCGAGAACAGCCAGAGCTTTGTCCTTGCTGTCGAGTTTCAGGAAGGTGGCAATCTGTCACCACATTGGCAGTATGCCAGTCAGATGTTCCGTTGTGCCAGTCTGAGTGGCAAAAATCTCGCCGTTATGGTGGCTCATGGCAATAGGGGCGATAACGGCATCTATGCCGATGCTTTCTGCCGTGAACTCAGGGAGAATGGGGCGCACATCGTTGGTGACTATCTTTATGCAGATGCTCCGACGTGCAATCTCAATCGCTCGACCTCTTACCGCTCAAATACTTTAGAGAATTGGATCTGTGCCATTTCGCCTAACTTATAAAACCATTATCACTATGCAGTATATCTTTATCGTAGCCCTTGAATTCGTTCTGGCTTTTATAGGCGTAGCCCTGCTCATCAGGTACTATAACCACAAGTGACAGAGCAGCGAGCGCCGTTTAGCTTGCTTAAACGGCTGAGTCGCGATGGAACTCGATGGGCGCAAAGGTGCCTGACCCCATTGCGCCTCGGGTCCCCACGACTACTCCGCCCTTGGGCCTTGCGACAAAGTTCTGCACCAATTCTCCCATTTTGTCGCTGATTGCTGCTCCTGTCGCCACAACATCAGGCAAAAGTCCGCAAGATATTTGCCCACCTCCCAAAAACGCCATACCTTTGCACCGTCAAACAGAACAAACAACATCTGAGCGACAAGACAAAATAGTAAGTTTAACAATTTAAAAATTATAAGATTATGACACAGAAGAATGAAATGAGCGTACGCGCTCTGTCAATGGAAGAGTTGGAGAATGTAAATGGTGGTCGTGTTAATCGGAGAAGACTTACTCACCGTACCATTGGCTACTAATATCAATAACATATTGATATGTCAAAATTAATGAGGAACTGTGTTGAAACAGTTCCTCATTTTTAT
>CADCFA010000066.1 GCA_902800595.1 uncultured Prevotellaceae bacterium
TCCTTAACTTTCAGCACAACTGGTGTTACATTCTCTGCCATATCTTGTTTCCTTTCTATTCTTTAAATTGTTAATACTTTAATCTTTAACGTTTAACGTTCAACGTCTTAAGCCCAGGCGTTCTCGAACTTCACTGAGCCGACCTCGATGTTCTGACAAGAGATTACGATCTCCTCGTAGTGGCCTTCCTTATCTGCCCAGTTCTCCTCGAAATCTACGCAGTAGCCGCCAGTGAACTTAATGGTCTTCATCACCTTCAGAGTCTTGGTCTCCAAGAACTGGATCTCTCCGTCCTTCTTCAGGAAGCGGTCGCACATCCAAGCTGCCAATTCGGGAGTACCGTCGTTCATAGCCTTTACGCGAACACGAATCTTACCGCCACGGGGGATACCAGTCATCTGTCCCTCACGATCAGTCTCCTGGTCAAACTCATAGGATACCATCTGTACTTCACGATCCTTGTAATCCTTTACCTTCATTACTACTGGTGTTGTTGCCATAATCCTTTTCCTTTCCTTAATTAAATTGTTAATACTATCTTTTTTTACTTTTTTCAGAAAATTATTCGCAGTTGTGACGACATGAAAACAATCTTGCGACAGACTCAGAGAACAACTCTGGAATCTGTCGCAAAACACTGAAATAAAGTTGAAATAATGCTTATCTGATAGCGTATAGATAACCTAAGAGAGCCATCTTGCCACGCATGGTCTCACGAGGTGTGAACTCGCCGTTCACCCAGAAATAACGCTGGTTGAAGAACGACTCCTGACGAGGCCATCCGCCTTCGTTCCAATCTGGATAGCAGTATTTCAGGATCACACGGGCATCACCACCGTTATGACCTGGCGACCAAGTCTCTGTACCATTGAAGGGTGTCTGTCCTGGATGACTTTCTGGTGCACCGTCGTTACGACCTGTGGTGTAGCAGTCGGTGATGTGGCGTTCACCGAGTCCTGTCATCTCTACGATATTACCTGGGTTACGTCCCATAGCCCAGCTGGCTTCTGTGTACATCACATGTTCCAGTTGCTTCTTGCGGGCCTTGTCTTTAGCGATGTAGTGGGCCAGCATCACGAGCTGAAGGTTCTGTGACACCTGCCAGCGACGATCGTTAGCGCTGCGGCGTGAGGGGCGCTGTGCCATATTTGCGATGTTGTAGCTTTCTGACAGTTTCTCGACACTGGCGAGAATCTGCTGGTATCTGTCGGCAAAATGACGTGGTTGCGGACAGATGAGGTAGGCTGCAGCTGTCCAGGTGTTTGCGATGGAGAGCTCATATGCCTCTTCTGCGAAAATCTTCTCCCATTGCTGGTCGCCTGTCAGATTATAAAGATAGGCAGCAGCCATCTGACGGAAATCACGTCCTCTTAACTGCATGCTACCGATGTCCTGTCGGTCGTCAAGTTGCAGGTTCTCCTGTCTGCTGGCGAAGAAGAAGGCTTTGATGGCCTCGTCGGTATAGTATTGGCGCAGCGAGTCATTGCCCTGCAGACGGAATGCCTCACCGATGATGGCACAGTTGGCGGCATTAGCCCAGGCTGCCATCGTGGTACATCCGGCTTGGAACATCACACTCCAATCTTCACTGGGGTTGGTGACACCTTGTGAATAGGCCTCTCCATCACGGATAGAGAGGAAGAAATCTACCTCGTTGCGGGCTTCGTCGATGATGTCGGGGATACCATTGCCACTCTCACGGATGCCGAGGTTATCTTCCGAGAGACGACCTCCAGAGAGGATATAGGGCAACAGCATGTCGTAGATGTTGCTGACATGTGCCAAGTGGCGATCCCAGTCAAAGGCATCAGAATGACCACCTTTCACTTCTGTGTTCACGGGATTGCCAGGCAGGCGGTGTTGCCAGAAGATGGAGGCGAAGACGGGTTTGAAATGGGGCTCGTCCCATACGTCGGTATGCAGGTCGCGCCATTCCTTATCCCATGGGGTAAGGTCGGTCTTATAGACGGTCAGTCCTTTGGGATCCGTCTCTGGGATGAACTGCGGCTGGCGGGGAACAGGCCATACATGCTCAGGATCCTTTGGTTCACCGAGACGCATATAATAGTAGCCACGAACTGAGTAGCGATAAGGTTGGAAATAGATATCGGAAGCAATATCGAAGTCCATGCTGCAGCCTACGTCCTCTACTACCAGGCGATAACGGCCAGGAGTGGTAGCCTTGAAGTCAATGTTCCAGACATCGGTGCCAATGAGTGCTTTCTTGCCAGCTTCCTGTTCGGCATCGGCAGCCGACTTCCAGAACTTCACTATGCCTACGTTCTGCTTCTTTTTGGTTTTCACATTATATATATATACCTTGCGACCTTCCCAACTGCGATAGTCGCGCTGTCCTCCGTCGCCCAACCACTGATAGAGGTCGGCGGCATGAATCGCCTCTGCAGGTGAGTAGCCGATGATATTCACATGAATGGCTTCAGACTGGGTGTTCCAGACATCGAAGTTCACGCTGACTTTCTCTTTGTCGGCACCGATTCCTTGCGGAATGCTGACTTCATAAGTGCAGCCTTGCTTCATGGGTTGTGGCAACTGGAGGAAGATCCAGTGGTCGCACTCGCTGGTGAGGGTATGATCAGTATTCATCGGCTTCGACTTGCGCCATACATTCAAGGGCTGTGTGCTTGCAAAACTCTTGTCGTCAGGAGAACTGATCTGCCAGAGGGCTGCTTTCTGGGCTTCTGCCTTCAGGCGCTCACCAAACACCAGAAGGGTGTCGTCACCTTCTGCGAAAGAATGTCCGAGGTAGGCGCTGGAACCAGTACCATCATCACGATAATGAACTTCACCGTCACGGAAATGAACCATCAGGTAATGGCTGTCAATCACTTTCAGTCCGAGGACCTTTGTGGCTGAGCTTGGCATGGCAGTCAGGAGTAACAAACCTGCCAATGCACTCTTGAATAGTCTTTTCATCTTTTTTTGTATTATGGTTAGTGTGGGTACAAAGGTACAATAATTTTGTGATTTCAGACTATAAGTTCGTAAAAAAGTTGTAATTTTGCACCGCAAAGCATATTCATCATGAGCAGGGGAGTATTATATTGCATCGGACTTAGCTTGGTTATCGTGGTGCTTTTCGCCTCGAATCTGTTACTGGGATCTGTGTCGATTCCGGCAGAGGATGTTGTGCGAATCCTGCTGGGTGATACCAGTGAGAAAGCATCATGGCGTTTTATCATCATGGAGTCGCGACTGCCTCAGGCCATCACTGCTGTATTCTGCGGTGCCTCGTTGGCGGTTAGTGGTCTGATGCTCCAGACGGTGTTCCGTAACCCCTTAGCAGGTCCTAGTATCTTTGGTATTAACAGCGGTGCTGGCTTAGGTGTGGCACTTGTGATGCTCTTCCTTGGAGGCGGTCTCTCTGTGGGCTCTCTTCAGTTCAGTGGCTTTGCTGCAGTACTGATGGCTGCTTTCTTTGGCGCGATGACGGTGATGGCTATCATCTTCTTTTTCTCTACGATAGTGCGCAGTCATGTCATGTTGTTGATTATCGGCATCATGATCGGCTATCTCTCCAACTCTGCCATCTCACTACTTAACTTCTTGGCTACTGATGAAGGGGTGAAGTCTTATATGGTATGGGGACTGGGCTCTTTCGGCGGTGTGTCGATGGCTAATATGCCAGTATTTCTTGGTGTGTCGGTTATCGGACTTGCTGGTGCCTTGTTACTCATCAAACCGTTGAATGCGCTGTTGCTTGGCGATCGCTATGCTGAGAACTTAGGGGTGAATATTATCGCTGTCAGAAACTGGCTGTTGGTAGTGACGGGGTTGTTGACTGCTGTTACCACTGCCTTCTGTGGTCCTGTGGCATTCATTGGACTGGCTGTCCCCCATCTGGCACGCCTGTTACTTACCACCGACAACCATCGTCAGCTTCTGCCTGCCACGATGCTCTGTGGGGCTGTGGTGGCACTGGTCTGTAACCTGCTCTGTTTCCTGCCTGGTGAGGGTGGGGTGATTCCCCTTAATGCAGTGACGCCGCTTATTGGTGCCCCTGTCATCATTTACGTGATACTTCTAAACCATGAAAGTATTTAAGTTATTCAAAATCAAACCTGAGGAGCGTATTCAGAGTCTGGTGGCCTTAGTGGTCATCTTATTACTCAATTCCTTGTTCATCTACCGCATGCACGACCTGTTTATGCAAGAGGGATTCGGACCTTATTGGAAAGTGTTTGAACATGAGTTGCATCTCTCAGGTTACGATCCATTGACTTATCTGGGTGTCACCGACTGGGATGTGGTCTATCAGGTATTCCGTCATCCGCTACTGGCATTTATTATCTGGCCCTTATATCTTCTGAATGAGGGACTGACATGGCTCCTGGGTGTCAACTGTGTACAGTATGTTGTGGCCTTGCCATTGATTGTCACCTCATTCTATTCCTATATTTTTCTCTATCGCATCCATCGTGAGGTTATTGCCCTGAACCGCTGGGATGCCACACTGCTGACAGCTTTTTATTTCTCCTTTGCCTATATCCTGATGTCGGTGATCGTGCCCGACCACTTTACCATATCCATGTCCCTGTTGCTGATCACACTTTACATCTCTGGTGTCTGCATCCAGAAAGGTAGGGAGTTCAAGTGGTGGCAGTCGGCTATCTTCTTCTATATCACGGCAGGTGTTACACTCTCCAATGGTATCAAAGTGTTCCTCTCGGGATTCTTTGTCAACTTAAAGGATTTCTTCCGTCCTAAATATCTGCTGTTGGCAGTTCTGCTGCCCGCAGGTCTATTGTGGGTGACAGCTACTTGGGAGTATCGTGAATATGTTCTGCCAAAAGAAAAGGCACGAGCGGAGACAAAGGCTCGTCAGGAAGAGGCGATGAAAAAGAAGGTGGCTGCGATGTCGCCTGAGGAGCGGAAGGCATTCGAAACCAAACAGGCCCGTCGGGAGTTGAGACTGAAGTTGCAGAAGGAGAAGGCTGGTCAGCCGATGGAGGATCACGGGTTCCTGAAATGGACGGACATCTCAACCTCCCGTTGGCAGTCAGTCTATGAGAATCTCTTTGGTGAGTCGCTTCAGTTTCACCGCCAACATTTCCTGGAGGATACGTTGGTAGGCCGGCCTGTATTTGTGAAGTATGATACGGTGTTCAACTATATCGTAGAGGCTTTGATCCTGTTATTAGCGATGGCTGGTGTCTGGTTGGGGCGTCAGCACCGTTTCCTCTGGCTCTGTCTGTCGTGCTTTGGCTTCGACATGTTCATCCATCTGATACTGGGTTTCGGACTGAATGAGATTTTCATCATGGCACCTCACTTCATGTTTGTGCTGCCCATAGCTACTGCTTATCTCTTCAAGCGCATCTGTTGGCAGTGGTTACGACTGACGGTGGTTTTCCTCACCATCTATCTGCTGGTCTATAACGGTTATCTTCTGACAGATTTCCTGTTGTCTCCTATCAGAACGGT
>CADCFA010000067.1 GCA_902800595.1 uncultured Prevotellaceae bacterium
ATGTACGGCGGCGAGAACAAGCCGATTACCGACGGTAACTATGACCAGTCGCTGGCCGTGAAGTGTATCAACGGAACATTCGTCGGCAGAAAGACGGAGAATATCACAGTGTTCAGGGGTATCCCGTATGTCGGCAAGCAACCCGTCGGGGAACTACGTTGGAAGGCACCAGTGGATATTGTTCCTGATGACGGCGTCTATGAGGCCTATTACAATGCGAAGAGCGGCTACGGCAATCCGTCGTTTGAGGTAGGTTCGCTCTATTACCTGAGTGAAGACAGTCTGTATCTGAATGTATTCAAGGCAGATGAGTCATCAACGAAGAAGCCCGTCATGGTATGGATTCACGGCGGTGCTTTTGAGTCAGGCGGTACCATCGACCCGATGTTCGACTGCGTCAATTTCATGAAGGAGAATCCCGATGTCATCGTTGTTACGATTGCCTACAGACTTGGCGTGATGGGCTTCCTGCATCTGTCGCACCTGTCGGACGGTAAGGAATATACCGACTCACAGAACTTGGGACTTCTGGATCAGAAGATGGCGCTGAAGTGGGTTCATGAGAATATCGCTGGCTTCGGTGGCGATCCAGACAATGTGACCATTCGTTGGTTCCAGGCTCCCAGAAGTATTTCAAGCGACTGATCGCTGAGAGCGGTTCTGTGAACCAGACGAGATCTCCGGAAGAAGCTATCGAGTGTACCAACAAACTGATGGACGTGCTCGGCTGCAAGACCGTTGCCGATCTGTTGAAGGTGAGCGGCGACAAGCTCCTGGAAGCTTCTGCCATCAACTTTGTACACCAGATGCCCGAAAGAGATGGAAAGTATCTGCCCACAGATACCTTTGCGGCATACGCCAACGGCGCAGCGAAGGACTTGGAGATTCTGGTAGGTTGCAACAAGGACGAGATGAATTTCTTCGTGTCCAGCTTCGGCAAGGAAGGCTGGGACAAGTGGATTGCAGGGCGTAAGCAGGAGAAGTATGCCCAGTTGCCAGCTGACGATAAAGCATTGGTCGATAGTTTTATGAGCGATGTGAAGGGTGCCTACTTCCAGCCAGACAGTAGCCTCTTGAGCCAGAGTTGGTTTAATGTGCCTATCATCAAGCTGTCTGAGTGCCAGACGAAGGCTGGTGGTAAGGCATTCACCTATTACTTTACGCCTGAGTCGCCCGACCCCATCATGAAGTGCGGACATGCCATTGAGCTTTCTGTAGTATTCAATCATCCTGAGATGACTGCCGACACGGGCAGAGCCTTCGACGAGACCTTCTGCAAGACCATGCGCAAGATGTGGGTACAGTTCGCAAAGACGGGTAATCCGTCGCTCAGTGCCGAGATTTCTCCTGACGGCAAAGCCAAGGAGTGGCCACTCTACGACCTTGAGAATAAGGAGGTGATGGTGCTCGACGAGTTCGACATCCATCCGTCAACGGAATCCGAATTAAAGATTGTGGATTGGGAGAGAACCTACTTCCTGACCAAGTATTATATGCTTTAAATGGCAGACTAACATGGAACAGAACTTTGTAAATCAGAAGATTATCGATGGCAATTACGACCAATCGTTGGCCGTCAAGTGTATTAACGGAACCTTCGTCGGCAAGAAGAAGGAGAACATCATTTCCTACAAGGGCATTCCCTTTGTAGGTCAGCAACCAGTCGGCAACCTGCGCTGGAAAGCCCCTGTTGATGTTACACCTAACGATGGGGTATATGAGGCCTATTACTATGGGAAGGCTCCCGTGCAAGAGGTTGGCGACCCCGCTGCAGAATATGGAACAGGCGAGGACTGTCTGTACCTGAACGTTTGGAAGGCTGACAAGGAGGCTGCAAAAAAGAAACCGGTCATCGTATGGATCTTCGGTGGTGGTTTCGATGTAGGCGGAACGACTGACCCGATGTACGACTGCACCAATTTGCTGAATGAAAATCCTGACGTCATTGTTGTAACCATTAGTTACAGAATCAATGTCTTCGGCTTCTTCCACCTGTCGCACCTGTCAGACGGCAAGGACTATCCTGACGCTCAGAACCTGGGACTTTTGGATCAGATCAAGGCGCTGAAGTGGGTTCACGAGAATATTGCAGCTTTCGGCGGCGACCCCGACAATGTGACCATCTGGGGTGAATCGGCAGGTGCCGCAAGCTGTACCCTGCTTCCGCTTATCAAAGGCTCGCATCAGTATTTCAAGCGTGTCATCGCACAAAGTGGCGCTCCCGCCCAGACGAGAAGTACGGAGCAAGCCATCGCATCGGCTGTAAGACTGTCGCTGACATGTTGAAGATCAGTGCCGAGGATATCATGAATGTGTGGGCACCCTTGCTCGGCTTATATAATGTACTCGGCGTACGTACTTTCCCAGAGCGAGACGGCATATACCTGCCGCTTGATCCATGGGAGGCATACGCCAACGGCGCTGCCAAGGACATCGAGATCCTTCAGGGCTGCGATAAGGATGAAATGAATACCTTCATGGGAGCCATCGGAGAGGAAGCCTGGAATGCGTGGGCCGAAGGCCGCACGGCAGAGAAACTCGCCCAGCTGACCGACAAGGAGCAGGCATTGGTGAAGAGCTACCTCAACGACATCCAGGG
Source organism: uncultured Prevotellaceae bacterium (assembly GCA_902800595.1). Classification (GTDB taxonomy): domain Bacteria; phylum Bacteroidota; class Bacteroidia; order Bacteroidales; family Bacteroidaceae; genus Prevotella. The sequence continues at coordinate 2,600 of CADCFA010000067.1, forward strand.
AGAAAGCTACGAGCCTACCGTCAATCTGTTCAGTCAGCTGATGTTTGTCGCTCCGCAGATCAGACTGTCGGATGAACAGACCAAGGCTGGCGGTAAGTCGTACACCTACTATTATAGGGTTGAATCCTCCCAGCCGTACATCAAGGCCGGACATGCATCTGAACTGCCAGTGGTATTTGCCCATCCGGAGATCCAGGAGTTCACGGGAAGAGCATACGACGAAACCTTCAGCAAGACCATGCGCAAGATGTGGGTACAGTTTGCCAAGACCGGTAATCCGTCGCTCAGTGCAGCTGAATCGCCTGATGGCAAGGCGCACGAGTGGCCGCTCTACGACCAGAAGGACCGGCAGGTGATGGTGCTCGACGAACACGACATCCATCTGGCAAAGGAGTCTGAGTTAAAGATTGTGGATTGGGAGAGGACTTATTTCCTGACCAACTACTATATGCCTTGACAGGTTAGCTGCATCCTGTTCTGTCAAGTCTATCAGAAACAGGGTGCAGCTTTCAATAACATCGCGCCAGGCGGATTCTGATAACTCCCTAAGGGTTGTTAACTCAATCCGTCGTATTGGCAGATGGCTTGGCGCCAGGCATCAGGGATAGCACCATACCAGAACGACACCAATGGCCAATCCTCCAAACAGACTGCCAAATGCGAGCAGCGTGTCAATGCCAGTATTGGCAAGCAGCGAAGCCATGGAAAGGAAAACGATCAGAGGAATAGCCGCCACAATGATTTTCAGCGTAGCCAGGACAAAGCGGAACATAAAGTCTATGCAGTCATTCACAGCCCTTGACTTGTTGCCCATTTTCTTGAGAACGATTCCGAAGAAGATGGCTAGGAACATGACTTGCAGATTATTATCTCCCTTGAAAGGATCGACTATGTTTTTGGGTACTATGGCGAAGAACAGCTCCGTCAATGAGGGGTATTGAGTCACAACACCCGTCCCACCCTCAGAGGACAGGATACCTGCCTGCATATAGGACAGGTCGCCTGAGCGCATTCATCAACATATCGCGAAGGGGTGTGATGAGACTCCCATCGACGATATCCAGCGTTGCCTTATCCAAAAAAAGCTGCATCAACAGACCACTGATGACACCCAGCACCAGGCCCATCACCGTACGGATTAGCTGTTTCTTGTTAGAATCCAGCTCATGCACCTTGATGGAGACCTGATTAACCTGATTCCTGCGGGCATAGGCCATCTTCAGGCGGTTCCATCTCAGAATAGCAAGGTTTAAGTTATCCTCATCTGCGACATCGCCCTCCCCGACGCCGTAAAGGAACCGGTTGCCTCCATGTCGTCGGCCCATTTGGTCCAAGTGTCCTTGAGTGAAGAAAAGCCACCTCTGACCTTGTCCAACGACTACAGCACCATCAAGTGAAACGCATCGATGCAAACGTTTGCATGTTCTTTGAGCCAATAACTGAGCTGTTTGCGAACCACCCTTTCAGATTTCTTCGTATATTTGCACCAAAGTGATGTAAATAACTAAAGACGAGTATGAGAATCGTATTCAATCTAGAGTATCAGACTACCTTCGGAGAGGAGCTGATGCTGAACATCCTCGCAGAGGGGAAAACGGAAAAGCTTGTGATGGGGACACTCGACGGACTCCATTGGATGTGCGAGTTGAGTAAGACCGTGAAGGCCGACAAATGTATCGACTACTTCTACAGTGTGGTACGCGGAGAAGAGCAGACACGTACGGAGTGGCTGACAGAGCCTCATCGTCTGGAGCTTGTAGCCGCCAAGGGTGCCCGCTATACGGTGTATGACCATTGGATCGACATCCCCGAGGATGCCTTCCTTTATTCATCGGCATTCACTGAGTGCGTGGCTGCCCGTGAGAAGAAATTGAGTGAGGAGACTCACTTCGACAAGACTGTCCGCCTGAAGGTGCGTGCCCCACAGCTGCGCAACTTCGAGCGTCTGGCAGTTATCGGCGACTGCGGTCTTTTAGGCAACTGGGAAGCGAAGCGTGCTGTGGATATGACGGAGCATGCCGGCAATGAGTGGGTGATCAGTCTCGATGCCGACAACCTGCCCAAGATCTTTGAGTTTAAGTTCGTGGGACTTGACGATGCCGTTGACGTGACACCGTTGTGGGAGACGGGTGCTAACCGCACCATCGAACTGCCCGTACTGAAGTCGGGCGATGTGATCGTTTATGAGCTGCCACAGGCCTATTTCCCCATCTATCCGTGGAAGGGTGCAGGTACGGTGATTCCCATCTTCTCACTGCGCAGTGAGGGTAGCTTCGGTGTGGGTGACTTCGGCGACCTGAAGATGATGGTTGATTGGTGCGCCAAGACCAAACAGCGTGTGCTGCAGGTGCTGCCTATCAATGATACGAACATGACCTACACCTGGCAGGACTCCTATCCTTATAATTCCATCAGCATCTATGCACTCCATCCACAATACACGGACTTCCGTCAACTGCCTGCCCTGAAGGACGAGGCCCTGAAGGTGAAGTTCGAAGCATTGCGACTGGAGCTGAATGCTCTGCCACAGATCGACTATGAGCGGATGAACAATGCGAAGCTGGAGTATCTGCGGGCACTCTATGCGCAGGAAGGCAAAACCATCATGAAGAGCGAGGCCTTCAAGAAGTTCTTCGACCAGAACAAGGCCTGGCTGGTGCCCTATGCAGCCTTCTGCCACTACCGTGACCTTTATGGCACCGCCACCTTCCAGGATTGGCCCGACCATCATGAACTGCCAGAGAGCGAACGCGAGGCAATGACAAAGCCCACCACCAAACTCTACAAGGAGGTGGCTTTCTGGTATTTCGTACAGTTCAACCTCGATCAGCAGATGCGTGCTGCCCATGCCCATGCCCGTAAGCAGCGGGTGATCCTGAAGGGCGACATTCCCATCGGCATCAGCCGTGACGGTGTGGAGGCATGGGTGGAGCCGAAGTACTTCAACCTGAACGGTCAGGCTGGCGCGCCGCCCGATGCCTTCTCCGTAAACGGACAGAACTGGGGCTTCCCCACCTACAACTGGGATGCAATGCTCGAAGACGGCTGCAGCTGGTGGGTACGCCGCTTCCGCAAGATGGCTGAATATTTTGATGCCTATCGCATCGACCACGTACTCGGCTTCTTCCGTATCTGGGAGATTCCCTTTGATGCCGTTCACGGTCTGCTCGGCCTATTCTCGCCTTCACTCGGCATGACGCGTGAGGAGATTGAGGCCTACGGTCTGCAATTCCAGGAGGAACTCTTCACCAAGCCTTTCATTGCCGACTGGACGCTGGAGAAGATCTTCGGCGAAAAGGCGCAGTACGTGAAAGATACTTTCCTCAACAACCTGCATGACGACATCTGGGAGATGAAGCCCGAATACGACACCCAGCGTAAGGTGGAGGCGTGGTATAAGGCAACTGCCAAGTCCGACGATACCGCAGAGTTAGCCAACCTCCGCGACGGTCTCTATGCCCTGATCAGCGATGTGCTCTTCGTGCGCGAGACTTCATCTATCAGGCATTGTGGGACAACGACAAGTTCGTCTTCAACCGTCTCTACAATGACTACTTCTATCGCCGCAATAACCAGTTCTGGTATCAGGAAGCGATGAAGAAACTACCTAAACTGACGCAAGCCACCCGCATGCTGGTATGTGCGGAAGACTTAGGTATGGTGCCTGAGTGCGTGCCCTGGGTAATGAACGAGTTGAAAATCCTCTCACTCGAGATTCAGTCGATGCCAAAGGATCCGACCACCCGTTTCGGCAAACTGTCGCATAACCCTTATCGTTCGGTAGATACCATTTCCACCCATGACATGCCAACCCTGCGCCAGTGGTGGGATGAAGACGAGGAGCGTTCACAGTCCTACTTCAATACCACATTACGTCGTGGCGGTCCTGCCCCTCGTCCGTTACCTGGTTGGCTGGCAAAGGATATCGTGAGTCGTCATCTCACTTCACCCTCTATGCTCTGTCTGCTCTCATTCCAAGACTGGATGAGTATCGATGAAGGGCTGCGCCTGCCGGATGAGAATGCTGAGCGCATCAACATCCCTGCCAATCCTCGTCACTATTGGCGCTATCGTATGCACCTCAACATCGAGCAACTGTTGGCAGCCGACGAGTTAAACGAAGAAATCAGCACATTAATTATTCAAAGCGGAAGAAAATAACTAAAAAAGTAAAAAGGTAAAAAATAAAAAATAGAAAGGTAAAAAATGGAAAAGAGATTGTTAAATAAGGTAATGGGATTGGTAAAAGGTGTTTTACCTTTTTACCTTTTTACCCTTTTACCTTTGACTGCAATGGCAGAGTTTTCAGTAGATAACACAGGTCGCCCCGTTTATGAGATGACCTATAAGGGAAAGGCAGTTGTGAAGCCCTCCCACCTGGGACTCGAACTGGCCAAGGACAAGCACGCCTCGAAAGGCATGCAGGAGACCGATCTGATGAACGGTTTCAAGATTGCCAAGGAAGAGACGACCTCGTTCGACGAGACCTGGCAACCCGTATGGGGCGAGACCAAGGATATCCGTAACCACTACAACGAGCTGGCAGCCACCCTGGAGCAGCCAGCCACGAAGCGCACGATGATTATCCGCTTCCGTGTGTATGACGATGGTATCGGATTCCGTTACGAGTTCCCTCAGCAACAGGAATTGATCTACTTCCTCATCAAGGAAGAGCGCTCAGAATTTGCGATGGCTGGCGATCATAAGGCATGGTGGCTCCCTGGTGATTATGACACTCAGGAGCAGATGACACAGGAGACGAAGCTCTCAGAGATCCGTGCCCGTTTCAATGAATCCGTGAACTGGGGCAACTCCTCTGTGGCAGTATTCTCACCCACTGGTGTGCAGACCTCTCTTCAGATGAAGAGCGACGACGGTCTGTATATCAATATCCATGAGGCTGCCTGTCAGGACTATGCCACCATGCACCTCGAACTCGTGGATGCCGAGACGAAAAATCTCTCTGAGAAGCTCATGGGTGGCAGCAATGCCTATACCCCTGATCCGAAGCCCACGCCCTATCCCCTGCCTGAGCCTCTCACCTTCGTGAGTCATCTCACCCCTGACGCTACAGGTCTGAAGGGTGCGATGCAGACACCTTGTGAGACACCCTGGCGCACGGTGATGGTATCGGACGATGCCCGCGACATGCTCTCGAACAATCTTATCCTGAACCTCAACGAGCCCTGTAAACTAGAGGACACCTCCTGGATCCATCCCACGAAGTACTGCGGCGTGTGGTGGGAGATGATCGTAGGGCGTGGTTCCTGGCACTACACCAATGACTTCCCCTCAATCAAACTCGATCAGATCGACTGGAGTAAGGTGAAGCCCAACGGCACCCATAAGGCCAACAACGAGAACGTGAAGCGTTACATCGACTTCGCTGCCAAGAATGGTCTCGACCAAGTGCTAGTAGAAGGTTGGAACGTCGGTTGGGAAGACTGGGCGAATATGTGGAAGCGCGACGTTTTCGACTTCGTGACCCCCTATCCCGACTTCGACATCAAGATGCTCAACGACTATGCCCACTCTAAGGGCGTGAAGCTGCTGATGCACCACGAGACCTCAAGTTCGACACAAAACTACGAGCGCCATATCAAGGAGGCATACGAGTTGATGAACAAATACGGCTACGATGCTGTGAAGACTGGATATGTGGGAGATATGATTCCACGTGGTGACCATCACTACTCACAGTCGATGAACAATCATTATCTCTATGTCATCAAAGAAGCAGCCAAGCACCATATCATGGTAAACTCCCATGAGGCTACCCGTCCGACAGGTCTCTGCCGCACCTGGCCGAACCTCGTGGGTGGTGAGAGTGCCCGCGGTACAGAGTACGAGGCTTTCGGCGGCTCTAACCCCGATCACACCTGCATCCTGCCGTTCACCCGCTTGCAGGGCGGTCCGATGGACTACACACCAGGTATCTTTGTAACAAAGTTGTCTGAATGGAGTAACAACACCTCTTGGGCTCGCATCACGATTGCCGGCTCACTGGCACTCTACCTGACGATGTATTCACCTCTACAGATGGCTGCCGACCTGCCCGAGAACTATGAGAAATTCGACGATGCCTTCCAGTTTATCCGCGACGTAGCCTGCGACTGGGACGACTCCAAGTATCTGGAGGCTGAGCCAGGCGACTATATCACCGTGGCCCGTAAGGCAAAGGGTACCGACAACTGGTTTGTTGGAGGCAAGTGCGACGAGAACGGGCATCAGACCACTTTGAAACTCGACTTCCTTGACAAGGGCCGCAAGTACGACTGCACCATCTACGCCGATGCCAAGGATGCTCACTATGAGACCAATCCCCAGGCTTATACCATCACCAAGAAGGTGGTGACAGCCAAGGACGTGCTGAAGCTCACAGAAGCCCCTGGCGGCGGCTTCGCCATGTCACTAATCGCTAAGTAATTGAGCAACGAACTACAGGACTTAATGACTTTTTAATTATGAAGATAAAGTTAATTTTCGCCAGTATATTGTCTATGCTGCTACCCCAGAAGGTAGCAGCACAGCCTTTTCAGGAAGTGATCTATTCACCTGAGAAGACCGTGTTCACTCTCTTTGCACCAAACGATGCGAAGCAGGTTGTGGTGCGCATCTATGATGAAGGTCTTGGTGGCAAAGCAGGAAAGACCATCAAGATGAAACGCATCGCCAACGAACAGTGGCAGACCACCGTCAAAGGCGACCTGATGGGTAAGTTCTATACCTTCGACATGGGTCAAGGCGAATGCCCAGGTGTCTTCGCCAAGGCCGTGGGTGTGAACGGCAAGCGAGGGGCTATCATCGACTTTTCAAAGACCGACCCGGAGGGATGGGCGCAGGATCAGCATCCTGTCACGAAGTCGCCTGCCGACCTTGTAATCTACGAGATGCACCATCGTGACTTCTCCATCAACCGCCCCGATGCGAAGTATCCTGGCAAGTTCTTGGCACTGACAGAGCCCTGGGCCATCAGTCATCTGAAGGAGCTCGGTGTGAACGCTGTCCACATCCTCCCCTCTTACGACTATGGATCTGTGGATGAGACACGCCTCAGCGACAACAAATACAACTGGGGTTACGACCCCGTGAACTACAATGTGCCGGAGGGCAGCTACGCCACCGATCCCTACCAGCCCGAGGTTCGCATCCGTGAGTTCAAGCAAATGGTGAAAGCCCTCCACGATGCTGGCATCCGCGTGATCCTCGACGTGGTATATAACCACACCTACGACATCGAGCACTCCAACTTCCAGCGCACCTATCCTGATTATTTCTATCGCAAGACCGCTGACGGACAGTATAGCAACGGCTCAGGCTGTGGCAACGAGACTGCCTCCGACAAGCCAAAGATGCGCCAGTTTATGCTGGAGAGCGTGAAATACTGGATCAACGAGTATCATATCGACGGGTTCCGCTTCGACCTGATGGGTGTCCACGACATCGAGACGATGAACCAGATCCGTGCAATGGTAGATGCCATCGATCCCACCATCTATATTTATGGTGAAGGCTGGAGCGCAGGCAGCTGTGCCTATCCCCAGGAGCAGCTCGCCATGAAAGCCCATATCTACCAGATGCCAGGCATCGCAGCTTTCAGCGACGAGATCCGCGATGCCTTGCGCGGACCATTCTCCGACGACACGGTGACAGGTTGGATTGGTGGCAAGGACGAGGCTGAATCCATCAAGTTCGGTATTGCTGGAGCCATCGCCCATCCACAGATCGACATGAACAAGGTGAACTACGCCAAAGAGCCCTGGGCTCTCGAACCCACACAGATGATCTCCTACGTGAGCTGTCACGACGACATGTGTCTTGTTGACCGCCTGAAGGCCAGCATCCCTAGCATCACAGAGGAAGAACTCATCCGTCTCGACCTATTGGCACAGACAGTTGTCTTCACCTCACAGGGTGTGCCCTTCATGCTCAGTGGTGAGGAGTTGTTGCGCAATAAGAAAGGCGTGCACAACAGCTTTGAATCCCCAGATAGCATCAACCAGCTCAACTGGAGCCACAAGACGCAGTATCCTCAGGTCTTCGACTACTACAAGAACCTCATCGCCCTTCGTCAGCATCATCCCGCCTTCCGTCTGGGCAATGCAGATCTTGTACGTAAGCATCTTGAGTTCCTCGATGCCCCAAAGGGTGTTGTAGCTTATCGCCTAAAGAACTATGCCGGCAGAGACGACTGGCGTGACATCATCGTCATCCTCAATGCCAACAAGATAGCTTCAGAAGTCATCATCCCGGAGGGCACTTACACCATCGCATGCTGCAACGGCCAGATCAACGAACAGGGCTTGGGAACCATTCAAGGCAATAAAGCTGTCGTATCCCCCCAGTCAGCAATTATCGTTCATAACTAAACGAATCGTCATATGCAAATTTTCACTTATCTATCACGATCTGTTCTAATCTATTAATTGTCAGTTAATTATGTCAAGTGACACTTTTTAAACATCTATCACTACCATCACTCATAATAAAACAAGTTGTTTTACTTTCCAAGAAGCTATCTTTTACCATCGTTAAAGCTATTTGAACGATAGTAAAACAACTTGTTTTACAATTGCAAAAGATACAGTACACCTAACTGCAGGTAGCTTATTCAAAGATAAAGTCAGTTTTCTCCACCCCATCGCCATAGATAGTCTTGAAGTCGTCTTTCATCGAGATGACATAATAGCCGGACTCACGCCACTTTTCACCTAAGCTGAGCGCTTTCTCTCTATTGGCATGGTCTCTGGCTTCATCGTCGGCAATCAGCATAAAGACCGCTGTCCTGTATTTCGGATTGCTCAGACAATAGTTATGCATGGCACAGTCGCCACTGCTGTTGCCAAACGACAAAACA
>CADCFA010000068.1 GCA_902800595.1 uncultured Prevotellaceae bacterium
GTAAGCGCCGTAAGTTGCTGAAGTACCTCTACAACAAGGACATCAACCGCTACCGTGCTATCATCAAGGCCCTCGGTCTTCGTAAGTAATCACAAACATTTTAAAGCCTCGCAGATTGCGGGGCTTTTTTTTGAATGAAGAAAGTAAAGAACAGCGAACTGCTCCTCTCCTATATCCGGGAAGGTAAAGCGATGACGGGTCGTGAGAAGCTGGCTTTGATTACTCAATTGAGTATCCCCAGCATTCTGGCACAGATCTCCGCCACCGTGATGTTTTTCATCGATGCTTCGATGGTGGGACATCTTGGTGCCAAAGCATCTGCGGCTATCGGCCTCGTAGAGACCACTGGATGGCTGATGGGTGGACTGGCTCATGCAGCGTCGCTGGGCTTTTCTGTACAGGTGGCCCACTTTATTGGTGCCAACGACTTCGAGGCGGCGCGTCGTGTACTTCGGCAATCACTGATCTGCTGTCTCATCTGGTCTCTGATGATGTCCACCATTGGTATCATCATCTCCCCCTTCCTCCCCTACTGGCTCGGCGGCAGTGCAGAGATCGCCCATGATGCCTCACTCTATTTTGCCATCTTTGCCTTCTGCGGCATCTTCTTCCAGACAGAAGGTCTGGCTGGTTCGATGCTGAAGTGTTCCGGCAACATGAAAATCCCCTCTGTCCTTAACATCTGCATGTGCCTGATGGATGTGGTGTTCAACTACATCTTTATATATGTGATGAACCTGGGCGTGACGGGGGCTGCGATAGGTACAGGATTGGCCATGCTGGTGACAGCCTGTCTGATGCTCTATTTCCTGCTGGTGAAGTCGAAGATGCTTTCTCTCAAGGGACGTCCTGGTTCCTTTAAGCCAAGAATAGACACAGTGAGCACCGCCATAAAGATTGGAGCACCTATGGGATTGCAGCACATGCTGATGGGTGGCGCCCAGATTGTCAGTACATTGATTGTGGCCCCCCTTGGCACCATCGCCATTGCCGCACATTCTTTAGCTATCACTGTAGAGAGTCTCTGTTATATGCCAGGCTACGGCATTGCAGAAGCCGCCACCACCCTTGTAGGTCAAGGCATTGGCGCAGGTCAGAAGTTGCTCACACGCTCTTTTGCCCGATTGTCAGTAGGTCTGGGCATCTCCGTGATGACTGTGATGGGTGTGCTGATGTGGATCTTTGCCCCACAGCTGATGAGTATCATGTCACCCGTTGAGGAGGTGATATCCCTTGGCACAGAGGTACTTCGCATTGAGGCTTGGGCAGAGCCGATGTTTGCTGCCTCTATCGTTGTCAACGGCATCTTCATCGGAGCAGGTGACACACTGATTCCTGCAGCCATTAGCCTATGTTCGATGTGGTTTGTACGTTTGACCTTGGCAGCAGGTCTTGCACCGAAATATGGTCTGAAGGGTGTATGGACAGCAATGGCGATTGAGCTCATCTTCCGAGGCTGCTGCTTCCTGACACGACTGTTCAAAGGAAGTTGGACGGAGAAACTGAAAGTTAAAAATTGACAGATAATAATTATGATGACCAGAACACAGACTTTTCTATGGGGAATTATCCTCACAGTATCCTTATTGCCCTCAGTGATGCTTGCACAGACCAAGAATACTGAGGTACTGTTTGAAACCACTGCAGGTAATATTCGTATCGCACTCTACGACGAGACGACACAGACACGCGACAACTTCCTGAAGATCACGAAGATGGGCATCTACGACTCGCTGCTCATTCATCGCGTTATCAAGGACTTTATGATTCAGAGTGGCGATACGAACAGTAAGCATGCCAAACCAGGACAGCTGTTGGGTACAGGCGATTTCGACTATACCACTGAGGCTGAGTTCCGTTTGCCGCAGATCTTCCATCGTCGCGGTGCTGTAGCTATGGCGCGTGAAGGTGAAAAGGTGAATCCAGAGCGTCGCTCTTCAGCCTGTCAGTTTTATATTGTCTGGGGAAAGGTGCGCAACGACATGCAGTTGGCAAAGATTCAGGAGAAGCTCGACTCTGCCACACAAGGCCAGGTGAAACTGACTCCAGAAATGCTGGAGGTATATAAGACCATCGGAGGTGCGCCCCATCTCGACGGACAATATACCGTTTTCGGTGAGGTGGTAGAAGGCCTCGATATCGTGGAGAAGATACAAGCGGTAGAGACAGACAAGAACGATCGTCCACTGGAAGATATCAGGATTCTGAAAGCTACTGTCACAAAGGATCTCCCCCAGTCCAAACAAGAAAAGAAGCTACCTGTTAAGAAGAAAATCGTCAAGACTGCACGACGTAAATAGACAAAAAAAAGCCGCTCAAGGGTCATCAACGACTCAAGGGCGGCGCCAACAATCTATGAATAACTAAAAACCTTTTCTAAAAAAAACGGAGTGTCACCACTGCGTCTGTTATCCTTACTAGCAAATCTTTCTAACACCTTAGAAAAAACCTATTGCCAATCAAAATAATAAACCTAAAACTAAAATCTAACTATTAACTCTAACTAAAACCTAAATTCAATCTTTACCTTAACTAATACCTCGTACGTCGTGTTTGTGATTCTATTGAAGTATCTTTTGTCTTTTGACACTGCAAAGGTACGACGATTTTTTTAACCCACAATAGTTTTTAGACTTTTTTATTGTAAAACTACACTTCTTTTGATTTAAATCAATCTATTGTGTGCGAACACACCCTAATTGTGTCCGATAACAGCCCTAAATTCCCTTCAACTCCTCCCCTACGAGATTGGTTAATTCCACAAACTCGGGAATAGAGAGTTGCTCAGGGCGACGGGTGAGCAGTGAAGCCTGAGTAGTGAAAAGAGAAGCATCAACTGGCAGAAGTTGTTTCAATGAGACGCGCAACATCTTTCTACGCTGATTAAACACCGTCTTCACCACACGACGGAAGAGTTGTTCATCGCAGCCCAGATCAGTCACCTCATTACGTGTCATGCGAATCACGGCACTCTGCACCTTGGGAGGTGGGTTAAACACCCCGGGCTCCACTGTGAAGAGATATTCCACATGATACCAAGCCTGAATCAGCACTGACAGAATGCCATATTGCTTATTACCAGGTTGTGAGGCCATACGCACTGCAACCTCATGCTGGATCATACCCGTACAACAAGGAATCAGATCTTTATTATCAAGCATCTTAAAGAATATCTGCGAGGAGATATCATAAGGATAGTTGCCTGTCAGCACAAACTGCTGCCCATCGAACACCTTACTAAGATCCATCCTAAGGAAGTCGCCCTCGATGATCGGATTCTCATGCTCCTTGAAGAGTGTCGCTTTCAGATAGTCCACTGACTCACGATCGATCTCCACCACCTTGAACGGACGCGGCTTCTCAACAAGAAACTGCGTCATCACACCCATACCAGGTCCCACTTCAAGTACAGGGATATCCGGACAGGCATCTACGGTATCGGCTATCGCCTTGGCAATATTCAAGTCAGTCAGGAAGTGCTGACCGAGATTTTTTTTGGGTCTTACTTGCTTCATGGCTGCAAAATTAACATAATTCGGGTAATAAACCAAATAAACAATAAAAAAAGACGGACCAGATTCACATCCAGTCCGCTTTTACTATGCTTTCTTTTAACCTAACTTTCGTTATTTAACACCTAAATTCATGTCGTTATTTACCTTCACGGCCTCAGCAACACATACTGCAACGACAAACGAAACCATAAATAATACTGTCATAATCAATTTCCTTTCTCTAATCTTTGTACGATTGTTTGCGCACACAGACAACATTTTGATTCAAAAAAGGCATAAAAAGTATCATTTCATTGACACGTGTCAAGTTTTATTCCTTCCTGGGAATGTCTTCGAGGGTTTTCTTCAGTAGCTGCCAGAAAGGCTCAACCGTTGCGATGAGGGCACGCTCGCTAGTGGTGTGAGGCGACTTCATGGTAGGTCCGAATGAGACGACGTCGAGATTGGGATACTTGCCCAGAATGACCGAGCACTCCAAACCTGCGTGGTCCACCTGGATGATGCCGTCAAGGCCGAACAACTTCTTGTAGTCCTTCAGCAGCAGGTGTAGGATTTCTGAGTCGGGGTTGGGATCCCAGCCACTGTATGAGCCTGCGGTCTCTACCTTCATGCCAGCCATGTTAAAGCAACTTTCCAGCATCTTGACGATGTAGTCTTTCATGTCCTCGCGACTCGAACGGGCCAGGATCTTGAAAACGGAGTGTCCACCCTCGATGTCGATGATGGCCAGGTTTGACGAGGTCTCTACTACGCTGGGGTAAGAAGGTATCATGCGTACTACGCCGTCGTGACAGGCGTATATAGCATCGATGAGGTTGTCTTGAATTTCAACAGGTACCTGCTTGGCCGGAGTTTCCACACGTTCCACATAGAACTTAATACCTGTCTCAATGCCCTTAAACTGGCTGTTGAGTTCGGCCAGCCAGTCTTCTGCCAGTTCTCCGAGAGCTTCCACGTTCTCCTTAGGCAGCGTCAGCACGGCTTCTGCTTTATAGGGAATGACGTTGCGCACCTTACCACCATGCCATGATGTCAGACGGGCATCCAACTGCTCGATGGCCTCGCGGACAAAGCGTACCAGTTGCTTGTTGGCATTGGCGCGGCCTTCGTGAATCTCCAGACCGCTATGACCGCTGCGCAGTCCTTTCAGAGTCACCAGTACGGCAGCATCCTCAGGATCGGTATCTACCTCCTGGTAGTCGAGGGTGGCGGTGATGTCGATACCACCGGCAGAACCGATGACGAATTTACCCCATGTCTCTGAGTCGAGGTTCAGGAGAATGTCGCCTTGCAGTTCACCGGCAGGCAGTTCGTTGGCACCAAACATGCCTGTTTCCTCATCACGGGTGATGAGTGCTTCGATAGAGCCGTGCTTCAGACTTTTGTCCTCCATAACAGACATGATGGCGGCAACGCCAAGTCCATTGTCGGCTCCTAATGTGGTACCTTTGGCCTTCACCCAGCCATTGTCAATCCAAGGGCGGATGGGGTCAGTCTCGAAGTTGTGTGTCGATTCGGTATCACGCTCAGGCACCATGTCCATGTGGGCCTGCAGGATGACACCCTTGCGGTTCTCCATGCCTGCCGATGCTGGCTTGCGCATCACGATGTTTCCGGCGGGGTCCTTGAAGGCCTCGACGCCTACTTCTTTGGCAAAATCGAGCAGGAACTGTTGGATCTTCTCCAGGTGTCCTGATGGTCGTGGTACTTGTGTCAGTGCATAGAAGTTCTTCCAAATGCACTTTGGGTTCAGATTTTGAATTTCGTTCATAATACTATCGTTTTAGATTGAATACGTTTCGTATATAGTAGGGCAGCCCAGGCATAGATGCCGAGGGCAATGACAAGCATGGTCTGAACGGTGTGGACGATCAGCACGAACCAGAGGGCTTGTTCATCGGCGACACCATAGAGAATCAACATGGTCTTGATGGCAAAGTGCCAGGGGCCGGCACCGTTGGGGGTTGGTACGATGACGGCAAAGTTGGCTACGACAAACGACACGAGGGCACACCCGATACCCAGGTGCGACGTGAAGTCGAAGCAGAAGAACGTGAGATAGTAATGCAGGAAGTAGCACACCCAGATACCAATAGAGAAAAACAGGTAGAGGGGCAGGTTCTTTACCCCTTTCAACGAGAGTACGCCTTCCCAGATGCCACCCAAGGTCATCTTCACCTTATTATATATAGAGAAGTTCTTCAGCAACAGATGGAGCAGGATGAGGGCGGCGACAGCACAGATGGCTGTGACGAGATAGCCCATCGAGGAGAAGCGGTCAAGGATGTGGTCAATCGAGGTGCCTGTCTTCTGGAAGAAGGTGCCGAAGGTACTTATCTCCACCAACAGGATCAAGCTCGAATAGCCCATGACAATGAGAGTATCTACCGCACGCTCAGTAACCACAGTGCCCAGAGCCTTTGAGAAGGAGATGCCCTCGTAACGCTTCAGCACGCCACAACGTGTGAACTCGCCGATACGTGGGATGATCAGGCTCACAGCGTATGACAGGAAGATGGCATAGAGACAGGTTGAAGACCTGGGCGACTCACCCATAGGCTCCAATGTCTGTTTCCATCGCCAGCCACGAAACATCTGTGCCAGGATGCCGAAAGGGAATGAGAGGAGCATCCAGGTCCAGTCCATCTCAGAGGTCATGACATGCAGGAATCGTCCGAAATTCTCTCCCCTATACATCCAATATAGAATAGCCCCGCCCAAAAGAACGGGGAAGATGATTTTAGAGGCATTGATGAAAATCGTTTTTATTTCCATGGGTGCAAAGATACGATTAATCGAGCAAAAAACTCAATAAAAATTTGTTTTTTTACTCACTAATTATTATCTTTGCACCCGATAACTCAAATTATTAACAAAATTATGGACGATTACCCGGCGGACAATTACAATTTGTAAAGGCGGGGGATGGCGAGCAAGGCTGCTAATCCCTTTGCCGCTAAAACCATTTCATTGCTGGATACAGGTGACATGCCCCACCGAAGAAGACCAGCACGAACTCGAAGAGAAGTTCAACATCCCCGATTACTTCATGTCGGACATCAGCGATACCGATGAGCGAGCCCGATATGAATACGACGACGGTTGGATGCTGATTATCCTGCGTATCCCCTATGTCAAGGAGATCCGCAGTCGCACACCATACACCACCGTGCCCCTTGGTATCATCCACAAGCGCGATGTCACCATCACCGTGTGTTATTACGAGACCAACATGATGATCGACTTCCTCTCCTTCCAGCAGAAGCGGGGCGAGGGTTTCACCGATCATGTTGATATGATCTTCCGTCTGTTCCTCTCCAGTGCCGTCTGGTATCTGAAACGCCTGAAGCAGATCTCTATGCTGGTAGATAAAGCCAAGCGCAACCTCGATAAGGAGGTGAATAATGAGAGCCTGATTGGTCTCAGCCGTCTTCAGGACTCACTCACCTACTTCCAGACCTCCATCCGAGGCAACGAAAACCTGTTGCAGAAGCTGAAGTTCAAGTTGCAGATCGACGAGCTTGATGCCGACCTGATCGAGGATGTCAACATTGAGATGTCGCAGGCGCGTGAGACCACCAGCATCTACTCAAACATTCTGGAATCCACGATGAACACCTACCAGAGTATCATCAACAACAATATGAACACTGTGATGCGTACGCTCACCTCTGTCACTATCATCATGATGATACCCACACTCGTCACCTCCATGTTTGGTATGAACCTCATCAACGGTATGGAGGCAAAGCCCTGGGGATTTGTATTCGCCATTATTTTCTCTGTGTGCGTTTCAGGGTTGGCATGGCTCTTATTCCGCCGCAAGCGACTTGTGTAGGAGTGAAAACGTTAAAAAAATAAAACAATAAACTATTTTTCACTTTTCACTTCCGACTTTTCACACCTTTTTATTACCTTTGACCCCAAATGTGATGATGCTTTGCGTCATTAAGTGTATAGTCAATAACTAAATAGTTAAATGATGGACTCTCAAGAAAAAGCCCTCGAACAGGGACAGAATGAAGTAATCAAGGAAGAAGAAGTAAGTGCTCAGACAGTGGAGACACCAGCAGAAGAGCCGGCTTCTCAAGTAGAAACCCAGGAAGTGCAGCCGCAGAAGGTCTATGCCAGCAAGGAAGAGATCTTAGAGCGTGTGCGCGAGATTGCCCATGGCGACGAGGCCCCTCAGAAAGAGGAGGTTGACTACCTGAAGACGGCATTCTACAAGCTCCACATTGCTGAGCGTGAAGCCAGTCTCAAGGCTTACATCGATGGCGGCGGCGATCCCGAACAGTATCAGATTGTGCCTGACAGTGTCGAAGAAGCCTTCAAGGCCGAGATGGGCATTATCAAGGAAAAGCGTGCCAAGCTCTTCAAGGAGCAGGAAGCTGAGAAACAGGAGAATCTGATCAAGAAGCTGGATATCATCGAGAAGATCAAGTCCATGATTACCACCCCTGAAGAGGCTAACAAGAGCTATCAGGAGTTCAAGACCCTTCAGCAGCAGTGGCGTGAGATCAAGAACGTGCCTGCAGAGAAGGCCAACGAGCTCTGGCGCAACTACCAGCTCTATGTAGAGCAGTTCTACGACATGCTCCGTCTGAACAGCATCGCCCGCGACGAAGACTTCAAGAAGAACCTTGAGGCCAAGACCCACCTCTGTGAGGTAGCCGAGAATCTGGCCAGCGAAGAAGATGTCATCAGCGCCTTCCACCAGCTCCAGAAGCTCCATCAGGAATACCGCGAGATCGGTCCTGTAGCCAAGGAGCAGCGCGAGGAGATCTGGAACCGCTTCAAGGCAGCCTCCACCGTTATCAACAAGCGCCATCAGCAGCATTTCGAAGGCATCCGTGCCCGCGAAGAAGACAACCTGGCACGCAAGACAGTGCTCTGCGAGAAGGTAGAAGCCATCGCTGCCGAGGAGAACAAGGGCAGTGGCGACTGGGAGAAGCACACCAAGCAGATCATCGACCTGCAGGCAGAGTGGAAGACCATCGGATTCGCGCCTCAGAAGATGAACGTCAAGATCTTTGAGCGTTTCCGTGCCGCCTGCGACGACTTCTTCGGGCGCAAGGCAGAATATTTCAAGGGACTGAAAGACACTTTCAAGGAGAATGCCGACAAGAAGCGCGCCCTCATCGAGAAGGCTAAAGCCCTGCAGGACTCTACGGAGTGGAAATCCACTGGCGACAAGCTCATTGCCCTGCAGAAAGAATGGAAGACCATCGGTATCGTGCCTAAGAAACTGGGCGACCAGCTCTGGAATGAGTTCCTTGGTGCCTGCAACAAGTTCTTCGAGGCCCGCAAAGCAGCAGGCGCAGGACAGCACAGCGAGGAGTATGCCAACCTCGACAAGAAGCGCGAGGTCGTTGCCAAGCTGAAGAGCATCGCTGAGGAAGCTGGCGAGAACATCCAGGAGAAAGTGCAGAGCCTTGTGGAAGAGTACAACGCCATCGGTCATGTGCCCTTCAAGGAGAAGGATAAGATCTACGAAGAGTACCACGCTGTGCTCGACAAGCTCTATAAGGACCTGAACATCAGCGTGGCGAAGCGCCGCCTGAACAACTTCAAGCAGAATCTGAAGCAGGTAGCAGAGCGAGGCGAGAATGCCCTCGACAACGAACGTGCCCGTCTGTTCCGTCAGTATGAGGCCATCAAGCAGGAGGTTCAGACCTACGAGAACAACCTCGGTTTCCTGAACGCCAGCTCAAAGAAGGGCAACAGCCTGATCGACGAGATGAACCGCAAGGTACAGAAACTTAAGGATGACATGAACCTTGTCAGAGAGAAGATTAAGGCCATCGATGCCGAAAGCAAATAAGAACAAAGGCTTCCCTCACGGAAGCCTTTGCTTTTCATGCTTATGCTCATGAAAATGTTTGAAATAATAGACGCCACAGGGTCAGGCGACAAACAAGACCCTCGTATGCGCGACATTGAGGCAGAGATGATACGGAGTAGGAGTGCTGAAATTTTTGTACCTTTGCAATGTCAAATGAGAGAGGTAGAGACCTCGCCTGTTAAGGATAAAAATTGCGAGACTTAAATCTAGATTTTGCGCGCATTAATGGTAGCAAGTTTTTCCTTTAATAGTGAGTATAAAACCGACCGAATGAGACATTGAGAGTGTTAGCAAATTTATTTAACAATGCTATAATATCAGATGTTTCATGGGGTGACCGCCCCAATGGCTATCATTTACATATCGAAATCCGACAGAAGCGTATAATGCCTCGCCAGCCGGATTATTCTTATCAACCAAGAGTCCGATACAAGGCAAGTTCATCCGATTAGCCCGTTCTTTGGTGGCCAGCAACAACTTTCGGGCTATACCCATACGACGGTATTCCAAAAGTACTGCCAATGAGTCAAGATAAAGTTCACCAGATTGTGTCTCATCGTCCATATCAGAATGATCCTTGTCGATATATTCCTTGGCTGCCTCGATAAAAGCTCGTCGAAGTTCATGCAGTCGCCCGCCATCATAGCTGACGGAGATACCGACAACATTATCGCCATCCATTGCTACCAAAGTGTTCCGATAGCTGTACTGCGAGTCCTCGCGTTCAACAAGCTTCGCCATCATCTTCCGGAAATCATCAAGTCCGTAGCCGTCACCACAGAAATGCAGACAGCAATCATCTGTCATTGCCATCATTATCAGTTTCGCTATTTCCGCCGATTGTGCTTTAGTCGCTTTTCGAATCTCAATCATTCGTATTTCGCCAATTCCTTAATCAATCTCAAAACAAGGTACAAAGTTACACATTATTCTCCGTAATTTATCAGAAATGACTAATTTTGCAACAAACTTTAAATATTGAAGAAGAATCAACAGATAGAAACTTTTAGAAGATAACGATTATGATACTATCAACCGCTCGGCGACGAAGGAGACGCTTTGCTTGCAAAGAACCCCACAGATTGAAGATCTTCATTGCAGAAGTATATCAAAGCATGAATCAGTTAGATACATGTCCGAAAGCAGATAACGTTTTCGGACATGCCTTTTTCAACGCTTAAAGCTACAAAACTTCTTCGGTGATGGTAGGCAAATTACACTGGAAAAACAACTTGTTTTGCTTTTTAAGATGACATCTTCTTAATCTTAAA
>CADCFA010000069.1 GCA_902800595.1 uncultured Prevotellaceae bacterium
CAGAATACCGTCAAAGGCATCCCTGACCTGCGCCTTGACACTTGTAGCCAGCAGCGCAAGGGCTATCATACTTACGAACCTTTTCATCATCACAGTTTCAAACTTGGTGCAAAGGTAAGCATTTTCAGGGATTCAGCCAAATTTTTTGGTCGGCTAATTGCTGATAATCATTTTTGATATGGCTCGTCTGTATGCCCTGTATGGTTGCTGCTGAGACATCGAAAGAGCTCGAAGAGGCTAGCAAAATGTAAGAAAGAGGCCAACGCGCTCTTCGACACAAACGAAACTGAGGCATACACCCAATTGGCCAACAGATTGATGGATCTCTGTCTGGAAGCCAACAACGAGGAGCTCTATTACAAGGCGTGGTCGACGAGATGCGCGACTATGCCAAAAAGCACGATAGCAAGAATGGCTTCGTCATCGCCCTCTACACGCAGGCTTTCAGCCTGTGGAGTTAAAGGACGTATGTTCTTTCAGCAAAAGTAATTATCGGAATCATTCTTATCTTTGCAGCGTCAGAACGAAAGTTTTGACTACGCCGCTGAGTGCGGGGAGTAAGACCTTATCGCCCCTGCTCCATTTTAAAAGTCACCTTCGGGTGGCTTTTATTTTTCGTAGAGTTTTCTGAAAACTTTTTTTAGGGTAGTACAGGTCATTTTGGTCAAGGTCATTTTGGTCAAAATGAATTTTGAGTTTGTCATTTTTCTCACTATAATATAAATATATATATTTATATTATAGTGCTATTTTCGACACTTCCGAAAACGATTTTGACCATTTTGACCTTGACCATTTTGACCTACTTCTGATATGCGAATTTCTAAACGTGCTTTTTTGCGTGTCTTTTTTGGAGATTTATTTGCAAGACACTTGAATTTTTTGTACCTTTGCAATGTCAAATGAGAGAGGTGGCAGAGGCGTCCATTAAGGATAAAAATTGCGAGATTTAAATCTAGAAATTGCGCGCATTAATGGTAGCAAGTTTTTCCTTTAAGCTCCCTGTAAAACCGATCGAATGAGACACCGAGAACTATAACAAAATTAATTAACAAACTATTTAAAAACTAATCAAATTATGGCTATTAAAGTAATTGCACAACTGCGTGAAGTGAAACTTGGCAAGAACCCCGGTAAGAAGTTCGTGATGCGACCTGACCTCTACGTTCCGATTGCAGAGAAGAAGGTGTTCCAGGAGGCTGCTACCCACTCAGGTATCTCCGCTGGTGTGATCAAGGCGGCTTGGGATGCTGCCGGCGAGGTGATCCGCACCTGGGCGACCGAAGGTCACTCTATCCCACTCCCCGGACTTGGTACGATGCGCTTCGGCGTGCGCTCGAAGGCGGTGGAGAAGCTGGAGGACGTGAAGGCTAACCTGATCAGCGTGCGCCGTATCATCTTCACCCCGAATGTGGATGTGAAGGACGAGTTGAAGAACACCTCTATCCAGATCACCTGTCTCGATGAGGACGGTAACGTGCTGAAGCGTGTGACCAGCGGTGACAGCGGTGAGATCGAGGACAATGAAGGTGGCAACGAGCCTCAGAATGGTGGCAGCACCTCTGGCAACGGTGGTAGCAACACCCCTACCCCTCCAGCTGATGAGCCTGACTACGACCAACCAAGCGGAGATTAACCAATAACCAATAACCGTTATGACTAAGAAGGAGACTTTTAAGTTTGTGGTGCAGATTATTGCATCGATTGCAACGGCGGTGCTGACCGCGTTGGGGGCTACCTCTTGCATGGGGTATTAGAAAGGGAGAGGCATCCGATAAGGGTGCCTCTCTCTAATCGTGGTAATCAATGACTGTCCCATGACTGGCTGATCAGCAGAACCGTGATTTTTTCTTGATTAGTTGCGACAAGACAGTCGATTTGCGACAAAAGGCGAATATGGCTCCTAAATCTGTCGCAAAGGATCTGTTCTTCAATATAACATGCTGCAATAGTTGGATACGCTCCGCTTAATACTGTTAATCGTCATGAGAAATAAAAAGTAGCATTGATATTTGGAAATATTGGAATAAATACTTATCTTTGTAGCTGAAAATGGAAAGATTGTGAACTGTAACATGAGAAGACTATTAATCATTATGGCATTGTGCTGCTGGTACGTGAATGCTGCCAGTCAGGAGTATTTAGTGCCGGTATCGGAGGCACACGAGAAGATGCAGACGGGCAAGTATAAGCCCACGTGGGAATCGCTGAAACAGCACAAAACGCCGGAATGGTTCAGGAATGCGAAGTTCGGCATCTGGGCACACTGGGGTCCGCAGTGTGTGGAAGGCTCGGGCGACTGGATGGCCCGGGAGATGTATATGGAGGGCAGGAAGGCCTACCAGTATCACCTGGAGCACTACGGCCATCCTTCAGAAGTAGGGTTCAAGGATATCCTGCCACTGTTCAAGGCAGAGAAGTGGGATCCGGAAAAGCTCGTGGAGAGGTATAAGCGCTGCGGAGCACAGTATTTCTTCGTGCTGGGCAATCACCATGACAACTTCGACCTGTGGGACTCGAAATACCAACGCTGGAACTCCGTGAACATCGGCCCGAAGAAGGATATCCTCGACGGCTGGGCCAAGGCAGCGAAGAAGGCAGGACTGCCTCTGGGCATCTCGTTCCATGCCGATCACGCCTGGACATGGTACGAGCCATCGCAGCGATACGACCAAAACGGCCCTAAGGCTGGAATATACTACGACGGCAAACTGACGAAAGAGGACGGCAAAGGCAAATGGTGGGAAGGCTACGACCCGCAAGAGCTGTATGCTCAGAACCACGAGCCAAGTGAGCTATCATGGTCGAACGTACAGATCCACAAGCAATGGGACTGGACAAACGGGGCAACACTCCCCACACAAGCATTCGTTACCAACTTCTATGACCGCACACTGGATGCCATCAACCGCTATGAGCCAGACCTGATCTACTTCGACGTGACGGTGCTGCCATTCTATGGCATCAGCGACGCTGGCATGAAGATCACAACACATCTCTACAACAAGAACCCACGATCGGTCGTGTTTGGCAAGATTCTCAGCGAAGAGCAGCGTAAGTGCATCACCTGGGATGTGGAGCGCGGTGCTCCTAACGAAATCATCGACGAGCCATGGCAGACATGCAACTGTATCGGTGGCTGGCACTATAACACGGAGATCTATGAAAAAGGATGGTACAAGAGTGCCGAGACGGTAGTGAAACAGCTGGTGGACATCGTATCGAAGAACGGATGCCTGCTGCTGAGCATACCCTTAAGAGCCGACGGCACCTACGATGAGAAAGAAGCACAGATACTCGACGACCTGGAGGCCTGGATGACTGTAAACGGTGAGAGTATCTTCGGCACCCGCCCATGGAAGATCTTTGGAGAAGGGCCGATAGCTGAAAAGACTGTGGACATGAACGGCCCTGGCTTCAACGACGGACAATACGCAGGCATGAGCCATCGGGACATACGCTTCAACCAAACTCAGAAGCATCTGTATGCAACGGCTATGGGATGGC
Organism: uncultured Prevotellaceae bacterium; assembly: GCA_902800595.1. Taxonomy (GTDB): domain Bacteria; phylum Bacteroidota; class Bacteroidia; order Bacteroidales; family Bacteroidaceae; genus Prevotella. The sequence continues at coordinate 3,508 of CADCFA010000069.1, forward strand.
CTGAGGACGGCAAGATCGTCATCAAAAGTCTGGCCAAAGGCAATTCTTATTTCAAGAAGGCAATCTCGGGTGCCTGGCTGTTAGGCTACGGCAAGGTAAAAGCGAAGCAGACAGGAGAGGGACTGGTCGTGGAACTGCCTGCTCCTACCAACAAGATTGCACCAGTCATAAGGATTACGAAATAAGATGCTCAGGGCTTGCCCTTCCTGTAGGCTAAGGGGGTGATGCCCGCCTTTGTACGGAAGAAAACTCAGATTTTTATTTTTTTGTTAAAAATATCAGAAATAATTTGGTTGTTTCAAACAAACACCTTATCTTTGCGATGTGTTTTTCATAGTATTAGATTTAAGGTTAACAAATTAGGGGCTCAGCGGAGCCCTTTTTTTATGCCCTAAAAATATCCTTCATTTCTCTTCGTCATTATCGTCCTGAGGTTGTATAAATCCTATTGGCTTACGCTTGGGCTGGTGGCGATGCTCTGCTTGTAGTTCTGCCAAAGCTGTGCTGATAGCATCAAGTTGTAAACGGGTGCTTTCGTTAATATCATTTGAGCCACATCGGCAGAAGTAATTGGCAAAACAAGTGAGGTGGTCATACGCCGGATCTCTACAAATGCACGGATAATACCTATATTCACTTGAATAGCCAAAGGTGATCGCAACACACTACTTAACATGGCAACTCCTTGCTCAGTAAAAACATAAGGGAGATATTTTGAGTGTTGCCCTCTTCCGTTTTTTAAGATCACATTTTGTGATGTTAAAGCGCCAACACTTTCGCTGTCATGGATATTTGATATCACAAATTGTGATTTCAAAATATCGAACTCTCCTTTTGTTAGTTGAAACATAAAGTCATCAGGAAAACGTTCAATATTACGCTTCACAGACTGATTAAGCACTCTTGTTTCTACCTCATACATCTGAGCCAGATCAAAGTCAAGCATCACTTTCTGCCCCCTGATGGTGTAGATCTTGCTCTTCACCAAGGCTAGCAAATCCTCTTTTTGGATATTGTTCTCCATAATCTCAAATTTATTAGTTACACAAATGATGTCTGCAAAGGTAGGCATTATTCACCAATCCGGCAAACATAATCTCAAAAAAAAAATTATAAAGAGACATAATCCCCCTGAAACCCTATTGGAATAGGGATTTCAGCTACTGAGAGGAAAAATGAAGAAGTGTCCCTTGCGCTGAAAAAACAGATTATAACAACCGGAGGGACTGGTCTGTCCCACCGATTGTGGTGTCCCCCCGATCTCCCCCCGATCTTTTTGCACCTCTTTGGATATTCATACCATCAGGATGCTACAAAACGCGGTAGCTTTTGCGACATGACTCTGCCGCCTTGTTAGCGTTTTGTCGCAATCTTCTGCCCCTGTCGCAACAACCTTTGGCAAAAATCAGCAAGATATTTGCCCACCTCCCAAAACTGCCTTACTTTTGCCACCGCAAACAAGCTATAACGCCTGTCACTGCAAAAACAAGAAGTTTAACAATTAAAAATTATAAGATTATGACACAGATGAATGAAATGAGCGTACGCGCTCTGTCAATGGAAGAGTTGGAGAATGTAAACGGTGGAAGACGTAGTTCTACTGATAGTTACAAAAAGTGTAGTAGCGCTATTAAAAAAGAGAGGCTATCAGAGAGACATAATTAATTAGCAGTATAAACATTAAAAATTTATAAGATCATGAAACTGCAGAATGAAATGAGCGCACGCGCTCTGTCAATGGAAGAGTTGGAGAATGTAAATGGTGGTAAATTTAGCATTATAGGTGGGCAAACTGAAAGACATGCACTTAAACTGTGGGTTTAAATTCGTCTAAACCTCTGCTCATAAAGCAATGACAAAGCGTTCTGGAATGATTCTCCAGAACGCTTTGTTTTTGGTGCGTCTTCTTCACCAGGGCGCAATGGGGTATGGAACCTCTGAGCCCTCCAACGTGATTAGGGGAACAAGATCGCTTTGACATCAGCCATGATCTTGTCAACGATCTCCTGACCGCCAGGATACCTGACATAAGTATCGAAGTCGTCAGTGTGTGTGCCATGAGGTACGATGTACTTCTTCACGTTGGGATTCGTGGGATCGGGAATGGCAGCACCTGTCCAGGGATCATCCTCGCCATACACGAAGATCAGCTTCTTCTCGGTATCCTCCAGATTGTTCAGGATATTCACCTGCAGATCGAGCGTCTTGGATTTTATGCTTTTCTCCATTTCATCCTTAAAAAACTTCTTGTCTGAGTCTGAAAGCAGCTTGCCATCAAGGATCCATGTATAATCAAAGCCGTATATCGAATGGATCTCTACGCTTACGTAACGGGCCACGGGCATTAGCTTTTTTGGGATAGATGTCCTCACTATCGTCATCAAGCATAAAGAAGTAAGCATAGTATTCAGGCTTATCATTCTCCCGGGGAATCAGCTTGGTCCATGTGTTGAAATCACCGTATGACATCAATTTAAAGAGATTAATATACGCTCTTTCAATGGTAAACAGGTAAGCAGAATCCTTGTTGAGCTCATCTCCTTCTTTATAAAGTTTATCGGCATAGGCATCAATAGTGGCATTAGCTACATCCAGGTCATCAACCAGCTTCTTGAAAACCTTCTCAAGGAGGGGCAGCGCATCCTTTGCAGCTTCGTTGATCATATAGTTACCGATACGAAGATCTTCCGTCTGTGTGGTGACAGGAGATCCGAAGGGCACATAGACATCGATGTCGTTCCAGTCATTCAGGTCATCAAAATAGGCATACTGTACAGTGGTATCTCCATTCTTGCTGAGACCGGTGCTCAGCCATTTGCCATCACCGGTAATCAGGGCTTTCTTCAGATCGGTCACAATGGCGTGAAGATCTTCTGACTGCTGCTCAGCACTCAGGTACTTGAAGGAGTCGGCATCCCATTCCGGCAGTGAGAAACCATGATAACGATACTCCACCTGCACACAGTTCAGATCGAACCCATTTTTACCATAATCTTTCGACAGTGCCCAA
>CADCFA010000070.1 GCA_902800595.1 uncultured Prevotellaceae bacterium
AAGGAAATCCTTGACGGCAAGCATGGCTGCATTCTCCATCAAGGCCATCATCATAGGAGTTGCCAAAACCGGCATATCCCCAGAGCCAATAGTTATAGCAATAACATCTTCTGTTACTGTCAATTCACTTGTATGTTTCAGTCCAATTTCTATCATATCTTCATAAACAATCCTAATTGTTGGCACAAAAGTAGTGAAAATCGGGCAGAAATGAGTAAATTTGCCTCGTTTTACAACAAAGTTTAAGAGAAACAATGGAACAATTTGAAGAACAGTTGCATCAGGACTTGCATCAGTTCCTTCAGTCAATGAAGGAGGTGGATGAACGTATGCCGGAGTGTCCCGATGTTGAAGACAAGTGGGAGGATATAGCAAAAGCCTACATTCCCGACGGCATCAGGGAGTTCAATGACTTCCCGTCTGCCTCCCTCGGTTGGATGATGTATATCGGAATGGCCGTTGCTAAGTTCTGGGATGCCGAATGGGAAATCTATTCAAAGATTGAAGATCTGTACGCCTACATGAGAGACAAGAGGGGCTACGATGCAATGGACGAATATATCCGTGAAGATGTCCTTTTGCTGCAAGGTGTTGACTACACCGCTTTGGAGCATGCCTGCATCAACTTTATCTATTTGGAGTTGCTATGCAGTTGAACAGAATGGGTTATCACATGACGAAGATGAACTGATGAACGACCATAGCTACCTACATATCACCCTCATCTACCTCGCTGTCATCAACGTGGTCACTTTCTTCATGTACGGTATCGACAAGTGGAAAGCTATGAACTCCAAGTGGCGTATAAGAGAGACAGCATTATTGGGCTTAGCTGTACTTGGTGGAAGCATCGGAGCTTGGTTAGGAATGAAAGTTTGGCGTCATAAGACTCAGCATAAGAAGTTCAAGTATGGACTTCCACTGATTCTGTTGGCACAGATTGTCCTCATGTATTTGATAAGCGAAAAATAGAGATTCCATGACACTGACCTACATCTTCCATAGCGGCTTTGTGCTTGAAACGGAGCTGTCCATCCTGGTATTCGACTACTGGATGGATCCAAGTGGTGTGATGAATGGCGTACTGCGGAGCGGGAAGCCCCTATATGTCTTCGCCAGCCACTTTCATGAAGACCACTTTACGAAGGAAATCTTTGAGTGGATGAAGCAGCGCGAGGGTATTACTTACATTCTCTCCAAGGACATCTACAAACATCGGAGAGCCAGCAAAGAAGATGCTGATGTGTGGTTGGCCAAGGGAGGCACATGGTCTGACGATACCATATCCGTATGGGCAATGAGCAGCACAGACAGCGGCGTGTCGTGGATTGTTGAGACTGATGGTAAACGCATCTTCCATGCGGGCGACCTGAACAACTGGTATGCCAAGTTCCTGACGGACGATAATCCAGACCAGGAGCGATATAGTTTTGAGATGGAAGAGACATTCAATCCGATAGCTCACGAGAAGCAATTCCTTGGCGAGTTGAAGGACATCCGTAAGGTTGCCGGCAGTTTCGATGTGGTGATGTTCCCCATTGATGGACGTGTCGGTAACGGCTATACCCTTGGTGGCCGACAATTCATCGAACGGTTCAAGGTCGGGCTTTTCGTCCCAATGCACTTCACTACAGGCTTTGAATCTTCGTGGCGCATGAAGGAGTTTACGGATGAAAAAAACATTCCATTCTGGGAAATCACCAGAGAGGGTGAAACTATTGGAATCTGAGTGCAACTTTTCGCCACGATCTTACGTCTAACAGATAGAAACTTTTAAAAGATAACGATTATGATATTATCAACAACCCCACAGATTGAAGGTCACACCATCCGCGAATATAAGGGTATTGTGACAGGTGAAACCATTATTGGTGCAAACATGTTCAAAGACCTCTTTGCAGGCATCCGCGACATCGTAGGAGGTCGTGCTGGCGCTTACGAGAAGGTGCTTTCCGAAGCCAAGGACACCTCGATGCAGGAAATGATGCAGCGTGCTCAGGCTCTTGGAGCCAACGCTATCGTAGGCATCGACATCGACTATGAGACTGTCGGAGCTAATGGCTCAATGCTCATGGTAGCCACCAGCGGAACGGCTGTTGTCATCTAAATCAGATCAATGAAGACGTTAGGAAACATCATCTGGGTCATATTCGGACTGGCCATCTGGCCGTTCGGTACGAAAGTAAAATGGCGAGAGTCACAGCCAGGCTGTCTAAGCATCTTCATGAATGTGCTGTGGTTCTTCGTTGGCGGCATCTGGATATGGCTCACCCACATCTTCTACGGCCTCATTTTCTGCATTACCATCATTGGCATCCCATTTGGGAAGATGCACTTCCGGCTGGCAAAGCTGGCACTTTCACCTTTTGGTAAAGAGGTTGTATAGCCCGTGAGCAAGGACGTCAAACGTGAACTGCAGCGTAAACGTCTGATGGACAACAAAGCCTATCAGACGATGAGTGGTCTGACGCGCTACATGGATCGCTACTATCTGGATGCACTCATTGGCATCATCCCTGGCTGGGGCGATGCCATTGCGTTACTCTGTGTAGTGCCGTTCGTGTATTTCTCGTCGAGAGTCATCAAAAGCATACCTTTGACGCTGGCCGTCCTCAATAATGCCCTGCGTGATGTACTCTTGGGCATGATTCCCTTCTTCGTCGGTGACGTTATCGACATCTTCCATCGTGCCAACACAAAGAATATGGCCATGATTCAGGGCTTTGTTGACGATGATAAAACCATCATCAAGCAAGTGAACCAACGAGCTTGGCAGTTAGCCATCGTCCTCATTGTCCTACTATTGCTCATAGCAGTGATGATATGGGCACTCATCAGCTTTGGCAGCTACCTGTATTCATTGGTAGCATCCATATTCTAAAGATTACGCAAAGAAAAACATCGCAGGTGACATATTGTTAAACTCTCTTAAAATTTTTGACAAATCGCTTGCGATATAAAATATTCTTATTACCTTTGCATCGTGAACGATATAAACAGATAAAAGATATGGCAAAGATTTATGATTTCAAGGCTTTTTCAAGCAAAGGTAAGGAGATTGATTTCTCACAGTTTCAGGGTAAGAGCAAGTGTGGATTCACCCCTCAGTTCGCAGGACTGGAGAAATTGAACCAGAAGTACAAGGACAAAGGACTCGTTATCATCGGTTTCCCCTGCAACCAGTTCAAAGAGCAGGATCCTGAGGGCGATGCAAAGATTGAGGAGTTCTGCCAGCTGAACTACGGCGTTACATTTCAGATTATGAAGAAGGGTGATGTCAACGGTCAAGATGCCCAGCCCATCTTCGAGTATTTGAAGAGCGTAGCTCCCACAGAGGAGTACAACGGCCTGAAAGCCAAAGCTGCCAAGGCGCTCTTCAAGGCCATCAGCAAGAAGGACAGTGACATCAAGTGGAATTTCACCAAGTTCCTGATTTCGAAGGACGGTGAGACCATTAAACGTTATGCACCTACCACGGAACCCAAGGACTTCGAGAAAGACGTGGAAGCCATGCTATAGAAGTGAAAAGTGAAGAGTGAAGAGTGAAAAGTGAAAAATTATGCACGAAGAATTGCGACTCGACAACCAGATATGCTTCCGTCTATATACGGCGGCACGTCTCATTACTCAGGCTTACACGCCGATGCTGAATGAGTTGGGTATTACCTATCCGCAGTACCTCGTTCTGATGGTGCTGTGGGAGCAGGATTCCCAACCAGTAAACGACATTGCTCATCGTCTGCTGCTCGAAACAAACACCGTTACGCCCTTGCTTCAGCGTATGGAGAAACTTGGCATCGTGGTTCGCAAGCGTGGCAAGGAGGACAAGCGCCAGCAGATAGTCAGCCTAACAAAGAAAGGCCGCGATATGGAGGAAGAAGCCTACAAGCTCATCCCTGCAGGCATGGGTGAAACGTTGAAAGCCTGCCCGCTCAAGATGGATGACTACACGCATCTGGCTAGTGAATTAGACTCGATCATCGAAACATTAAAGAAATAAACAACCGACACAAAATGAAATATATCAAATTTTGCTTCCGTCTGCTACTTGGTCTCTTCATGACCTACGCAGGCATCAGTCATCTGACGATAGCTCGTCAGGAGTTCGTAGCACAGGTGCCTACATGGCTTCAGTTCAGCCCGAGCTTTACAGATTTCGTCGTACTGGCATCGGGCGTGGTGGAGATTGCCCTCGGCCTTGGCATGTTGTTCCTTTGGAAAAAGAAAGCACTCGTCGGTGCGCTGCTCGCACTCTTCTATGTGCTCATCTTCCCAGGCAACATCAACCAGTATGTGAACCATATTGATGCCTTCGGTCTCAACACCGATCAGGCTCGTCTCATCCGACTGTTCTTCCAGCCGGTGCTCATCTTCCTCACCCTTTGGTCAACAGGTGGCTGGAAGTATTGCAAGAAACTCTGTAACAACACAAAGAAATAGAAGTATGACTTTAGAAGAAGCAATCAAAGCCCGTCATAGTGTTAGGGCGTACAAAGCACAGCCGTTGGCAGAAGACATTGTCAAGGTGCTGGAGAAGGAGATTGAAGAGCAGAACCGTCAGGGACATCTGCATATCCAGTTGATCAAGAATGAGCCGAAAGCCTTCCAGGGCAAACTGGCTAAGTACGGTAAGTTCTCCAACGTGACCAACTATCTGGTCATGGCTGGCCAGAAAGCCGATGACCTTGATGAGCGTATCGGCTACTACGGAGAACGCCTGGTACTTCTGGCTCAGACACTCGGTTTGAATACCTGCTGGGTGGGACTCAGCTATTCAAAGATACCAGGAACCTACGTGCTCGAAGAAGGTGAGGTCATCAAGGCCTATATCGCCATCGGCTATGGTGAGACACAGGGAGTCGGCCATAAGATCAAGACCGTAGAAAAAGCGAGCAACGCCAGTGATATCACCCCCTCATGGTTCCGCAAGGGTGTCGAAGCAGCCCTGCTTGCCCCTACAGCCGTGAACCAGCAGAAGTTCTTCTTTGAATATGTACCCGCCAAAGATGGCAAGCCTGCCCAGGTAATCGCCAAAAGGAACTTCTCGCTGATTGGCTATACCCGGTTAGATCTCGGCATTGCGAAGTATCATTTCGAGGTCGGTGCAGGAAAGGGCAACTTCGAATGGGTATGAAGATCAAAGAGTGGCTGCAATCTCTTTCATTCAGGACTGGTGTCATCGTCCTGATGTGCTGCATACCATTCTATATCCTGTCCTTCGCCCAGATGCTGCTGCCCATCAGTACAACAGCAAAAGGCGTGCTTTGGGCTGTGCTCTTCGGACTGGCCAAGACCTGCCAGTATGGAGGTCTGACCATTCTGGGTGTTGAAGGCTATAAACGGCTACGGAATAAATTCAGAAAGCAATAAATAAAAACAAGAACAATTGTTATGAAGAAATTTATGAAATCATCAGCCCTCGTGCTGACAGGCGCACTGCTCATCGCCGCCTGTGGAAATAAGGAGCAGAAGAGTGAGGCAAACGTCAACGAGAACCCCACTCAGGAGAAAATCGAGGTAAAGGCCGTTGAGGGCCGCAAGAACTTCAGCGACAAGGCAGTTATCACACCATTGCCCGCCATCATGATTGCCACATGGGATGAGAACAAGAATCCCGACGTGATGATGGCTGCATGGGGAGGCCAGTGCGGACCCAAGCATATCACCTTCGAACTCTCGAAGCACAAGACCACGGACAATATCCGTCTGAAGAAGGCTTTCACCATCAGCTTTGCCACGAAGAATGACATCGTTCAGAGCGACTACTTCGGCATCGTATCCGGCAACGACGTGCCCGATAAGGTGGCCAAGGCTGGATTCACCATCACCCCAAGTCCTAACGTCGATGCACCTATCATCAACGAGTACAAGCTGACGCTGGAGTGCAAGGTCGTGACTTTCGATGAAGACGAGAATGGTGGTGCCCGTGTGGTTGGCGAGATTGTCAACATGAGTGCCGACGAGAGCATTCAGGATGAGGAGGGTAACATTGACCTCGGTAAGCTTCAGCCCGTCATTTTCGACTCTGCCAAGAACGAATACCGTGTTGTCGGCGAGAAAGTCGGCACGGCATGGGGATCAGGCAAGGCCATTCAGGAACGTGAGGTGAAGTGATCAATTCTTGAACAACCTTCGATACTGCCGTCTCTAATAGATGGCAGTTTTTTTGCTGTCAAAATCGAGACAATGTTTAAAGGAGTTTAAGATAACGTCAGCATTGTTTAATCCAGTTTAAATTCCGTGCCATAATGACCTTCTCCGATTGACATTTTGTCACTTGATCCACCTGTCGGCATGTACTTTGCTTATCTGTTAGTGAGAGCCGAAGCAAACAAGCCGAGGTGATCAAAAACAAATAAGTTAAACTAAAAGTATAATTAGGAGGTATTGATTATGTTGAACGGATTAATGAAA
>CADCFA010000071.1 GCA_902800595.1 uncultured Prevotellaceae bacterium
CTGCAGATATTCTGGCAGCAGGCGGCGGCAGAAGGTTGACTTCCCTGACCCCTGCGGACCGATGAGCATGGGCACGATGGCATTACCGTGCTGGCGGTCTTTGCCAAGCCACTGGGCTACCATTGAGAGCATCCAGGTATGGAAGTCGCTTTCCCAGTGATTGTTGTCGGTCTTTACCCGTCGGGCCAGTTCGCCTACATAGTCGTGCTTGCCGTTCCATTTAGGCAGGTGGCGCAGATAGTCCTCCATGGGGTAATATTTGGGGATGAGATTCGAGTCGATATAGCGATTCAAATCCTTGTCCCACGATTCCACCCCTGCCTTCAGCGCCTTGATGGCCATGGTGTTGCGAGCAGCCTGGTCGAGCGGCTGGAACCCATAGCCTACAGCGTTCATGCGATATTCGGGCGTGCCAGTCATCACGTTGAGGCGCAAGGTATAGTGTTCCTTCATGTAAGCCTCGGTCTTGAAGGCGAGTAGGGCAGAAGGACGGGTAAACTTCATCGGAATGGTCTTCAGGGTCTCTTTGAGGTAGGCAGTCTTGAAGACGGACGCGATGGCATTGTTGTCAAGGCTTTCGGAAAACATGGGGATAAATGATGCGACACGGGTGCACCATGCCTGAGGCAATCCCATGATACGACAACCGTCAGCCAACTGTTCGAGAACGATGATGGCGAACTCCTCGTCGTTGCGTAGATCGCTATTTTTCTCGATAACAGTGTCCAGACAATCGTGGAATCGTCGCATACGGCTGTTGCGCAGACTTAGACCAGGTATTTCCTCTGGATAATTATAGTCGCTAATGTTCTCCTGCATAGGCCGGAACTCGGGCGACGTTTCCAGTTTTGAGGAAACGGTTACGGCGATAGCCGATGGATTATAGAATGGCTGCGGATCGTAGCTCGCCTTGCAGCTGGTTTCGAAGGTTGGCTCGTGCTCGGCTAGTGGCGTGCCCAGCTGCGATGAATAGATGTAATGCAGTTTGCGGAAGGCATTGAGCAAGGTTGTCTCCGACGGATTGCCATCTGAAACCGTGTATGGACATACGATGTGGAGCGAATGACCATCGTGCCCCATAAAGCAGAGTAGGGTATAGGGCTGCAGGATGGCCAATCGTTTATATTCCTCAACGGTACTCAGGTCGCGCAGGTTTTCCAGCGAGAGCAGTGTCAGACAGTTGTTGCTTTTTGCTTTCAACTCGCCATTCTGTTTCACCCATTCTGCCGCAAAACACACCTCCTTGTTAAAGTCGCGAATATACTGCTGACGATAGGTGCCATCCCTCAACTGCGCTACAAACTCCTCGAGTTCAACACGCGTGTACCTCTTTTCATTTCTTTCTGAGTTGATAATTGTTATTTTCATATTCTTGTTGGTTATTTTATTAACTGCAAAGATACAAAATTTTAAGGTCAAATGCAAGCTTTTTACAGAAAATCTTGCATTTTATTATGTCTCTGATTATAAGATGATTATAGCAAAAAGTGATACTTTTGCAAATTTCCTATATTTCAAAAACATTTTTTCTAATCGTTCGACTGCTAGTGTAATATCTTCTCTATTCCAGATTTATCAACTCATACTTCTTTGAGCCAAGGCCAATCTGGGCTGCATGGTCGATAGTGTGTGTGCCATGCTGCTTGTCGATGCGCTTCAGCAAATCGGTAGGATCGTTCTTAGCCGTCACCTTCTGCTGGTTGATGATGTCGATGCAGGCCTGGTCGAGCGCTACGGGGTCGGTTGATGCGAGGATGCCATAGTCTTCCAGCTTCACGGGCTCGGGATGATCCACGCAGTCGCAGTCTATTGACATGTTATTCATCACGCTGATGTAGATGATGCCCTCCTTCTTGTTGAAGTAGTTCACTACGGCTTGGGCAGCGGCTGCCATACTTTCGAGGAATCCGTCCTGATTACCGATGAACTCTGGTGTCCACAGCTTGCCCATATCCAGTTTCTCCATCTTGCCGGCCGAGTGGATGTAAGCCTTGCCGTTCTGACTGGCACAGCCGATGGAGAGATTTTTTAACGCGCCACCGTAGCCACCCATAGGATGACCCTTGAAGTGGTTGAGGGCAATCATGAAGTCGTAGTTGGCCATGTGTCCGCCTACGATGTCGTACTTGATGTGCGTCTGATCCTTTACGGGGATGCGAATCTCGTCGTACTCGTCCATGATATCCACAGGGAAATACTTTGTGAAGCCGTGACGCTCAATCACTTTCCAATGGTTGGCTGAAGAGTTGCGGTCATCCTGCTCGTTTCCTGCACCACTGCTGTAGGCGGTGTTACACTCCACGATGGTGCCGTCCACCTCCCATATCAGGTTTTTCACCAGTTCAGGTTTCAGGTAGTTGGGATTGCTGCCTTCGCCTGTTGACATCTTCACTGCCACACGCCCCTTGGCTTCAACGCCAAGTGCCTTATAGATTTTTACCAACGATTCCGGTGAAATCTCCCTTGTGAGATACACCTTTGATGCCTGCTGAGCCATCACCGCAGCTGACACCATCAACATGGCTGCTGCCAAAATAAAGTTTACTCTTCTCATAAATATAATTGTACCTTATTGCACTTCGTGCGAAGATTCTCACGCTCGGCAGAATGAGCAATCTCACTCTGTTCTCTCTTAATCGAATCTTTCATTACAGCTTGCTGACAAGAGCTGCCACTTTCTGCTTGGTTTCCTCTGTCTTCTGCTCGTCAATCTTGGCAGTGACAGCACCCATGTTCTCAACGCTCCAGTAGTTGCAGATATCACGAAACTCACACATTGCACCTTCATAGACTCCAGGCGAATAGGATGACATCAGCAAGGCCATCTTCTTCACCTTGGCAGGCTTGTTGACGCAGTACATACGTTGGATGGGAGCCTGAATCTGGGCGCAGAGGGTGAAATAGTAGATGGGCGCAGCCAACACCAACACTTCTGCCTCGTTCATCAGTGGATAGAGCTCCTGCATGTCGTCTTTCTGGATGCAAGCCCCGTTGCCTTTCGTGTGACAATACTCGCAGGCCAGGCAGCCAGCAATCTTCTTCTTCGATACATTCACCAGTGTCACTTCATGACCTGCTGCCTCGGCAGCGTTCTTGTACTCTTCCGCCATCCAAGCGGTGTTGCCGTTCGCACGTGGCGAAGCTTGTAAAATCAGAATCTTCATAAAACGCTTAAATCTGAGTACAAATATAGTGAAAACCGCTGAATTATCGCTCATTTTGTCGTGACTATTAGGAAAATTTAATTATAGCTGCTGCCACTGCTGACTTCTAAATATAATTGCCAGCCAACTCACTGTCATAGTCTTGCAATTCACTTTTCAGGTTATGATCGTTTACCCAGCATCCCTTTGGCTCCAGTCGTCAGACCAATCCTGTCCACAAACCCAGTAATCGTAGTCGTACAAGATATTATGCCTTTTTCTCTGAACGTGAGAAGGTGATGCTGAACCGTAACTTCAAGCGCGTCAATGCCGCCACCGATACCCATTTCCTCTAAAAACGCTTAAATCTGAGCACCAATATAGTGATAATCGCAGAATTATCGCTAATTTTGCAGCGACTATTAGGAACATTTATGAAGATATGATAGAAATAGGACTGACATATATGAAGAAAGCATTATTGTTTTTCTTCCTGATGCTTGCAATTGCAGCACAGGCAGACGTTTTAGGAGAGTACAGCTTTGAGGGGACATTGGGTGACAAGATTCCCGTCAGGTTGAAGTTCGCTGTAAATGGCGAAGAGATTCCCCAGCCCCCATTTTAGTAGTTGGCTCACCAACGAATGATGAAGGCTGGTATTATCTGAAAGAATACCAAAGCGACGGCACTATCACAGGAACGATGCTGTTCCGTATTGTGGAAGAAGAAAACGAGGATCCCTATATCGCTGAAGGCACCTGGACGAATCCGAGGACAGAGAAATCGCTACCGATGAAGAACTTCAGTACGAATGATGATGCCCTCACCGGACGTATTGATGTGACTGACTATCTTGACTACGAGGATCCGCAGAATATCGGACGTGAGTATGCCTATTCCATCTGGAATCCCCGTTACGGGTCTATGATGGGAGGCAACGTAAAGTTCCGCGGAGCAGGCAAGTACAAACTGCATTTCGAGGTTAGCAATGCGCCAGGCAATATCGCCGAAGGAAAGAGTGCGCCTGACCGTCCTGCGATACTGGGCGAAGGAACCCACGACTATTTCTATTATGAGAATGTCAATGAGTGCGGATATGGTTTCAGTGCCCATTTCTTCAAGAAGTTCGTGGTGTTGAAGTCTACCACGAAGCATGAGACATTCGGATGTTTCGGTATGGGTGTTGCTTTCGACGGGGTGTATATAAAAGTTAAACAATAGAAGATATATTCACTCTTTATACTCCAAGGCAAGTCCACCTTCGCTAGTTTCCTTGTAGAGCGAGGGCAGGTCGTGGCCTGTACGCTTCATCACCTCCACCACATGATCGAATGAAATGCGGTGGTTGCCGTCGGAAGTGATGGCATAGAATGTCGCATCGGCAGCACGTGCGGCAGCAAAGGCATTACGCTCGATACAGGGAATCTGAACCAATCCGCAGATGGGGTCGCAGGTCATGCCGAGGTGATGCTCCAGTCCCATCTCAGCAGCATATTCTATCTGGTTGGGACTACCTCCCCATAGCTGGCAACCGGCTGCAGCGGCCATAGCGCAGGCGACGCCCACCTCGCCCTGACATCCCACTTCTGCACCGCTGATGCTGGCATTGTGCTTAATCACGTTGCCAAAGAGTCCAGCTGTAGCAAGGGCTCTCAGTACGCGCTGCTTAGAGAATCCCAGATCGTGGTAGGCCGCATAGAGAATGGCAGGAATATCTTAGGTTGCCAGACGATGTTCACTGGGGCTATCTTACTCAGCACATCAATGATGGCGACATCGGTCATGTGACCTTTTCCCGTAGCAGCGAGACTGCCGTAAAGGGTTACTTCGAAGCTCTTGGCCTCAGGATGGCGCTTGGCGTAGATACGTGCTGCATTATCTGGTCCCATCGTGTGACTGCTTGACGGGCCTTTTCCGATACGGAACAGTTCTCTGAGTGATTTCATATTTTAATTCGTTTTGTTAATTTCCCCAACTGATATTCGGTGGCTGTCATCATTTTAGACTCAGTTGTTTATTTTGGGGCAAATTTACGAAATATAAATGAGAAAAGTGTATTATTTCACATTCTTCTTGTTTTTCTTGCATTTTTTTCCTAAATTTGCAGCGGTGTAAAACTATAAACCCAAATGAAGAAGATTTTATATACGTTAATTCCGATGATGCTGGTGGCCTGTGGAGGTGGTAAGAAGTCACCTCAGGATGGTGGTCACGGTATTGGCATAGACAGTGCTACTGTCGCTCAGATTAATGCAGGGGATGCTGACTATGTCCCCCAGCGATCCGACTACTCTTTCCGCTCGGATGTACGTACTATCACAGAAGATGGTGAAGTGCGTTGGGATTCCATCATCGTCTGTCTGACTGATGCCAAGGGGCATAGGCAGGAATTGTATAGTCAGGCACTGCCGTTAGACACCCTGAATTGGGACAAGGGCAGCATAGGGGAAATCTCGGAGGATGACTGGAACTTCGACGGCATCCCCGACCTTCAGGTGTGTACCGGACCGATGAACGGATTCGGGAACTACACCTATGATGTCTGGCTTTGGAATGACGAGGCGCATAAGTTCGAGGAACTGAAGTGCGATGGCGTGATTTACAGCCCGACTATCGACCCCGATAATAAGTGCGTCGTCAGTTTCTGGCGGCTTGATGATGATGTGGAAATCATACGGTATAAATGGAAGGATGGTAAACTCGTTGAGTCGGAACGTGAACAAATGTCGGCCAGTGAATTGGCGGATGACTGAATAATGGTTCAGAATATGGAGAGTAATATGAAAAAGATGACAATCGTAATAGTAGTTATGCTTGTTATGGCGGTATTTATGCCAACACATGCTTTTGCGGGAAGCAAGGACAGCGTGGAAGTTGATTTGCTTGACATCAGTGAAATGCCGAAGACAGCGGTGCGTCAGGAAAATGCTCATTTTCAGTATGCCGTATATGTCAATGTGGATAAGCCCGCAAGCGGTGAGGGCGAGATGGATGATGTAAGATCCGTATGGCTTGCCAACGAACGTTCTGGTACGGTCATCAAGGTCTGCGTCACTAATCCTAAGACGGAAGCTCAGTGGAATAAGATGAGTGGCAAGGATGCCGATGGTGTTAGTGTCGCCCTCACTCAGATTGCAGCTGCCGATAAGGCCATGATTGCCCCAGGCGATGTGAGTAAGGTGATAGTCGAGGGCTGTCCCGATGGGCGCAATATCTGGACTTACATCATCGATCCTTATTATGGTACGGCCATTCAGTTGCCATCTACGGAGGGCGTGGTGAGTCTTGACTGGGAGAAGAAAGAGATCATCGCTGCCTCGTATGGCTACGACGACGACGGCCGATATTCCGTTAACAAGGCCTATTCCCTCGATGGAAAGTTTCTTCGCAGGGTAGGAGAAAAGGAAAGAGAATAATAAACTATAAGCCAAAACGTTATGAGAAAAAGTATTTTGATGATTGCCGCAGTGGTGATGCTTATGGGCTGCGGAGGCAAGAAGGCACAGACGGAAAGTGTCGATGCTGTCATT
>CADCFA010000072.1 GCA_902800595.1 uncultured Prevotellaceae bacterium
ACAGCTCTTTGTGGCAGGTCATTCGCATATCCTGAAGGTGAAGTATGACAAGACGCTCAACCTGTTGCACATCAATCCTGGTGCTGCTGGCATTCAGGGTTGGCATAAGGAGAGAACCCTCATCCGTCTCGTGATCGACGGCAAGGAATTTAAAGATTTAGAAGTTATAACATTAGGATAGAATATGAAAAGAACAATCGTTATTACTGGTGGCGCAGGCTTTATTGGAAGTCATGTGGTGCGCCTGTTTGTGAACAAGTATCCAGAGTATCACATCATTAACCTTGACAAGCTGACTTATGCAGGTAACTTGGCAAACCTGAAGGACGTCGAGAACAAGCCCAACTACGAGTTTGTGAAGATGGATATCTGCGACTTCGATGCTTTCTACAAGCTGATGCAGGACAAGAAGGTGGATGGTATCATCCATCTGGCTAGGATCCCTTCACCTTTGCGAAGACCAACGTGATGGGAACGCTCTCTCTGCTGCAGGCTGCCAAGCTCTATTGGGAGAGTCTGCCCGAGAAGTATGAAAATAAAAGATTCTATCACATTAGTACAGACGAAGTGTATGGTGCATTGGAGCTGACACACCCAGAGGGTATCGAACCTCCATTTACGACAACAGCCTCAAGTGCAGAGCATCATCTGGCTTATGGCGATAAGTTCTTCCTGGAGACCACCAAGTATAACCCTCATTCTCCCTATTCGGCTTCGAAGGCATCGAGCGACCACTTTGTGCGCGCCTTCCACGATACTTACGGTATGCCTGTAGTTGTGACTAACTGCTCGAACAACTATGGTCCTTATCAGTTCCCTGAGAAGCTGATCCCTTTGTTCATCAATAATATCCGCCATCGCAAGCCTTTGCCTGTCTATGGTAAGGGTGAGAATGTGCGCGACTGGCTGTATGTAGAGGATCATGCGCGTGCCATTGATGTGATTTTCCATGAGGGAAAGATTGCCGATACGTACAATATCGGTGGATTCAACGAGTGGAAGAATATCGACATCATCAAGGTGGTGATCAAGACGGTGGATCGTCTGCTGGGGCGTAAGGAAGGCGAGGATATGGATCTGATAACTTTCGTAACCGACCGTGCCGGACACGACCTCCGTTATGCCATTGACTCTACCAAGTTACAAAAGGAACTCGGATGGGAGCCCTCGCTGCAGTTTGAGGAAGGCATTGAGAAGACTGTCCGCTGGTATCTCGATAACCAGGAGTGGCTCGATAATGTGACCTCTGGCGATTATCAGAAGTATTACGATAACATGTATGCCAACAGATAATCTCTCACGCGAACTTCACAGTTTCCTGGTGCGCATCGGTATGCAGCCCATGAGCATCTCCGCTCAGATGGAACATTATCTGGAGCACCTGCTCTATTTGCTGCCTCCTGAAGAAGAAGAGGCTGTGACCCACTATTACGGACTCTTTGGCGCTGAGCGCAAATCGCTGCAGGAGATTGCCAAGCAACTCAAGATGTCGCAAGAAGATGCGATGGCATGTATTGACCAGTGTGTGCGTAAGCTCGCCGTGACCCCAGAATGGCAAATGATTAAACAAATACAAAAGTAAACATATGAAGAAGATTCTGTTATTAGGCTCTGGTGAACTCGGTAAGGAGTTCGTGATAGCCGCCATGCGTGCAGGTCAGTATGTGATTGCCTGTGACCGTTACGACAATGCGCCTGCGATGCAGGTAGCTGATGAGCGTGAGGTGTTTTCAATGCTCGATGGTGATGCCCTCGAGGCAGTTGTCAACAAGCACAAGCCCGACATCATCGTGCCTGAGATTGAGGCCATCCGTACGGAGCGTCTCTTTAAGTTTGAGGAGCAGGGTATCCAGGTGGTGCCTTCTGCCCGTGCCGTCAACTATACGATGAACCGTCGTGCCATCCGCGATCTCGCTGCCAAGGAGCTGGGATTGCGTACAGCGAAGTATTTCTATGCCAAGACCTTCGAGGAGTTCAAGGCTGCTGCCGATGAGATCGGCTTCCCCTGTGTGGTGAAGCCCCTGATGTCATCTTCTGGTCATGGTCAGAGCTATGTGCATAACGACGATGAGCTGGAGAAGGCCTTCAAGGAGGCGATGGAGGGCAGTCGTGGTGACGTGAAAGAGGTGATCATCGAAGAGTTCATTGACTTTGACTCTGAGTTCACACTGCTCACCGTTACCCAGCAGCATGGTTGGCCAACACTGTTCTGTCCGCCTATCGGACATGTGCAGAAGGCTGGCGACTATCGTGAGTCCTGGCAACCCTATAAGATTTCTGATGAGGCTCTGAAACAGGCTCAGATGATGGCCGACAAGGTGACGAAGGCACTCACGGGTGCTGGCATCTGGGGTGTGGAGTTCTTCCTGACCAAGCAG
>CADCFA010000073.1 GCA_902800595.1 uncultured Prevotellaceae bacterium
AAGAAAGCCCCACATCAAGAGTATCCCCTACGAGGAGTGGAATGATAACTCATCGTTGGAGAAGATTGTTGACGAGCTCCATGAGGGCGGCGTCAATGTGATTACAGGTTCGCTGGATCAGTTGATTAACTGGGGACGTAGTAACTCGCTCTGGTCACTGACCTTTGCCACCAGTTGCTGTGGTATCGAGTTCATGGCCTGCGGTTGTGCCCGTTACGACTTTGCCCGCTTTGGTTTCGAGGTGACTCGTAACTCTCCGCGTCAGGCTGACCTGATTATGTGTGCCGGTACCATCACACATAAGATGGCACCTGCGCTGAAGCGTCTTTACGACGAGATGGCAGAGCCGAAGTACGTGATTGCCGTAGGTGGCTGTGCTATCAGTGGTGGACCATTCAAATCGAGCTACCATGTCGTGAAGGGTATTGAGGAAATCGTTCCCGTAGATGTATTTATTCCTGGTTGTCCCCCACGTCCAGAGGCTATCATGTATGGAATGATGCAGCTGCAGCGAAAGGTGAAGATTGAGAAGTTCTTCGGTGGTGCTAACCATAAGCAGACTGCTGAGGAGGCTGCTCTTGGTGTGTCTAACGAGGAGTTGACATTCCGCTCAAAACATAACGACTCCTCAGGATTTTTTAGAAGAAATGAAGGCTGCCCAGGCAGAGGATAAAGCAGAGGAGGCTAAGGCATGAAGTTAGAGTTCTTATCATTCGATTTTGAGAAGTTTGCACAGGAGATGCAGAACTTGAAGGACAAGAAGGGCTTTGACTATCTTGTCACCATCGTAGGCGAAGACTTCGGAAGCGAAGAAGGTCTCGGCTGTATCTATATCCTTGAGAATACTAATACCCATGAGCGTTGCTCTGTTAAGATGATTGCCAAGCAGCAGGTCTGCGGTGATGGCATGTCATCTAACGGTACTGGTGAGATGGATGGTCAGACATTGTCATACATCCCCACAGTTTCAAATATTTGGCGTGTAGCCGACTTGCTGGAGCGTGAGGTCTATGATTTCTATGGTATCGTATTCCTGGGTCATCCCGATATGCGCCGCTTGTTCCTTCGCTCAGATTTCAAGGGCTATCCCTTCCGTAAGGATTGGGAATTCAACGACAAGTACACCCTTGAGGACGATGTAGAGCCTGACTATGGTTTGGAGTTTTATCTTGACAAAGATGGTGTTCTTCAGAGCAAACAGAATAAGCTTTTCAGCGCTGATGACTACGTAATCAACATTGGTCCTCAGCACCCCGCTACCCATGGTGTACTGCGCTTGCAGACTGTGCTGAACGGAGAGACTGTGAAACGCATTTATCCCCACTTAGGCTATATCCATCGTGCCATTGAAAAGATGTGGGAGAATATGACTTATCCCCAAACTCTTGCTTTAACAGATAGGCTTAACTATCTGGGAGCCATGCAACATCGCCATGCTTTGGTTGGCGTTATTGAGGAAGGAATGGGCGTAGAACTGACTGATCGTATCAAGTACATCCGTACCATTATGGATGAGCTTCAGCGTCTCGACTCTCACCTGCTTTACACCTCATGTGTGGCTCAGGACCTTGGCGCCCTCACCGGTATGCTGTATGGCATGCGTGATCGTGAGCACGTGCTGAACATTATGGAGGAGACCACTGGCGGACGCCTGATCCAGAACTACTACCGCATCGGTGGCCTGCAGGACGACATCGATCCTAACTTCGTCAAGAACTGTAAGGATCTGATTAAGTATCTGCGTCCTACCATTCAGGAATATATGGATGTGTTTGGCGATAACGTCATCACCCACAACCGTCTGGAGAACTGCGGTCCGATGAGTCTTGAGGATTGTATCAACTATGCTGTGACAGGCCCTGCCGGACGTGCTTCGGGCTGGAAGAACGATGTTCGTAAGAACCACCCATACGATATGTACGACAAGGTGGAGTGGGAGCAGTGTACTCTGAGCGGCTGCGACTCGATGGACCGTTACCTGGTTCACATTAACGAGATGTACCAGAGCCTGAACATCATCGAGCAGCTCATCGACAATATCCCTGAGGGTGACTTCTATGTGAAGCAGAAGCCCATCATCAAGGTGCCCGAGGGACAGTGGTACTTCTCTGTCGAGGGTGTGGCTGGTGAGTTTGGTGTCTATCTCGACTCTCGTGGCGATAAGAGCCCGTATCGCATGAAGATGCGCCCGATGGGGCTCTCGCTGGTAGGTGCCTTCGACCCGATGCTGCGTGGTCAGAAGATTGCCGACCTGATTGCCACCTGTGCCGCTATTGACGTTGTAATTCCTGACATCGACCGTTAGTCGAAAGGTAAAAAGGTAAGAAAGTAAAAAAGTAAAGATTATGTTCGACTTTTCTATTATAACCCAATGGTTCGACCAACTGCTTCGCGTGACGGTAGGATGTCCCGATTGGTTGGCGATATTGATTGAGTGTGTGCTGGTGGGTGCCGCTATTCTTGTGGGATATGCCCTCATCGCCATCGTACTG
>CADCFA010000074.1 GCA_902800595.1 uncultured Prevotellaceae bacterium
AGTAGTTTTCTCATTCGTATTCACCACAAATGCAGACGCTCGCTATCACTATCCTAAAACGAGGACTGCTAGTACCTCAATAAATATTCAAGAGGAGCAACAGAAGGAACAGAAGACTGATATCTTTACTTCTATCTTAAATTTCTTCATGAGAGCAAAGTGATAGTTAACAAACTACTCTATTATAAAACCAACCCCACAGAGAACAATGTCCTTTGTGGGGTCTTCTTTACAAACCTATAAAATGAAACAAATATCAATTCAAATACTTCTCTTTATCTGGCTCCAGGCGCTGGTCCATCAGAGCATTATAAACACGTGAGGCACACTCGCCTGTCACCTTCTCCAAAACGGTATAGCCAACACCTGGAACTGGTGTAAGTCCTTACGCAATATATCTTCAAAATTCGCCATATTTCTATAACATTTTTTCTAAACGTTCGACTGCTTGTGTAATATCCTCTGAGAACTGTTTGTGGTCACGAAGGAAGTCAGCCCTGCGGTCGCTGATGGCATCAAACAGTTCCTGACTCATCTCATCTGCATAAGACGCAATGGCATACTCTATGTCATCCTTCTGCCAGTCGAGGGTAGAATGGATATATACGTTCCGCTTCTGATGTAGGAAGCTATATGCGGTCTCTATGCTGTCCTTTGTAATCATTGGTCGTAGCCGATGGGCCTGAATTGTTTCTGTTGTTCACTCCAGACAAAGCCTCTCTTGTAGAGGTAGTCCTTTACCTGCTTTGGATCTCTGCTGAAAGCATAGCACAGTGCTTCCAGCGTGTCAAACTCCTCGTCACGAAGGAGCATGTTTACGCTAGAAACCAATATGGCTGGGTCTTTGGGCAAATAATCCATTTCACAAATACTATTAATTCAATGGGCAAGGACGGTGCAAAGCGAATGCAATGAAGCACGCTTCAATTGCTGAGGTGCAGCCCGTTCTCGCAAATTTTATTTGCAAAGGTACTCATAATTCCCCGTTATTTTGTAAATTTGCAGCCATATTTAACAAATATATGAAATAGGAGGCTTAATTATGGCACATAATTGCGAAAACTGTAAGTTCAGGGCTCATTACGACAAAAAGCCCAATTCGATGTTAGGCAAGTTCTGGCGCTGGCACATTAACTTCTGTCCAGGCTGGAAGGGTTACTTTACCTCCCAAAGCGAGGAGAAGAAAGCTGAGTTGAGGGAAAAGTATAACTTCACCAAGTATTAGTATGATATGACCACGAAGTCGTATATCCATGACAATTAAGTGATATGGTACAGCAGATAGAGATAATCCTGAAGCCGAAACGTAGAGGCTTCCACTTGGTGACGAGTGAGATTCTGAGTCAGTTGCCCAAGTTGCCTAAGACGGGTATCATCAATATATTCTGCAAGCATACCAGTTGCGGACTGAGCATCAATGAGAATGCTGATCCTGATGTTCGTGTGGATATGGAAACCATCTTCAACCGACTGGTTCCTGAGAACCGCCCAGAGTATGAGCATACCTTGGAAGGTGCCGATGATATGCCTGCTCATGCCAAGTCCACGTTGAGCGGTGTTAGTATTACTATTCCCATTACTGATGGACGTTTGAATCTTGGCACTTGGCAGGGCATCTATTTTTGCGAGTACCGTAATTACGGCGGTTCCAGGGAGTTGGTAGTAACGATTATAGGAGAATGAAACATAAGGGAATCATCTGCGGCATACTGGCTGCTGTCTGTTATGGCACCAATCCGTTAGGTGAATACGTCGTCCGTCCTTTTCTTTCGCTTTTCTATAGCTACGGTAATACTGGGTGTTGTCCTTATTGCTAATCGGAAAAGTTTTGCAGAGACAAGGACAGAATTAATGACGATGGCCAGCCTTGGAGCCATTAACGGCTGTAGCCATAGGCGTGATGGTCTTTGGTGAATTATTTACGTTCAGACTTGCTGTTGGAATCGTGCTTATCCTTTCTGCTGTATTGCTGATTGTGATGGGTAAGAGTTTCCATCTGCGTACTATCACACACACAATAACAACACTCGTCAGGAAATCCTGGCGTTGGAAATAAAAGTAATTTATATGCGACCGTTATCAACAAGAACAGCAGGATTCACGGATTCCATTATCCGTAGGATGACCAGGATATCAAACAGGTACGGAGCCATCAATCTCTCTCAGGGATTCCCAGACTTCGACCCTCCAAAGGAGATCACAGACCATCTGGCTGAGATTGCCCCTCGTGGTCCTCACCAGTATGCGATTACCTGGGGAGCGCAGAACTTCCGTGAGGCATTGGCTAAGAAACAAAGTCACTTCACTGGTCTGGACATTGACCCCGATAAGAATATCGTGGTGACATGCGGATCGACGGAGGCCATGATGGCTGCTATGATAACCGTTGTAAATCCAGGCGACAAAGTAGCCATCTTTTCACCGTTCTATGAGAACTATACGGCAGACACTATTCTGAGCGGTGCTGAGCCGATATACATTCCTCTCGTACCGCCTACGTTCTCTTTTGATGCCAACTTAATAGAGGATGCTTTCAGGCAGGGTGCCAAGGCATTGGTACTCTGTAATCCGTCTAACCCCTGCGGCAAGGTCTTTACACGTGAGGAACTACAGACGATATCAGATATAATAATAAGGTATGACGGCTATGTGATAACCGATGAGGTCTATGAGCACATCGTCTATGCGCCGCACAAGCACGTCTATATCTCCACACTTCCAGGCATGTGGGAGCGCACCATCTCAACGCATCATCGAACGTGTGAAGAAGGTGCATGACTTCCTGACTGTCGGTGCAGCGGCTCCATTGATGGAGGCTGCCACAGTTGGCCTATGTTTCCCAGATTCCTATTATGAGGGGTTGCAGGCACATTATACTCACATGAAGCATCTGTTCTGTGACGGGCTGAGACAGTTCGGACTTGACTTCACTGATCCCGAAGGTGCATATTACGTGATGCTTGACGTTTCGAAGTATGGTGTAAAGGATGATCTGCATTTCTGTGAATGGCTTGCTGAGCATGTCGGGGTGGGAGCCGTCCCTGGCAGTTGTTTCTTCAAAGAGGATGTACATCATCTTATCCGTTTCCATTTTGCCAAGCGCGACGAGACATTGCAAGCTGCCCTTGATCGTCTTTCAAAACTTGATAGCAAGGCAAAAGACTACATATAAGAAAGGCTTTCATTTTGAGAATCTATCTCCGACAAAACCATTGCCTATTTCGCCTGCGATGAGGTCGAAATGTTGAAATACCGGCGGTGTTGGAGACAGGTCGTAATAGTCCATCTCTGCTATTGGCAGGCAGAAGTATTCCATCTGGTCATAACTT
>CADCFA010000075.1 GCA_902800595.1 uncultured Prevotellaceae bacterium
CGTGGATCTGCAGTCATTGGAAACTTTCGCTGATTTCAACGCGATCGTAGATGATCCAGGCAGTATCATCTACCTGAGGAAGACATCTACCGGCTGGGCACTGGAAGGACAGGGATTCAGCACTCAGAAACAACTGGACCTGCAGCTGACACAGGTGGGGGATGCTTATCGTATCTGGGCCACCGTGACAAGCGACGGTATGACATTCACAAAATACCTGCGTGACTATGAAGAAGAGCCAGGCTACAGCTATATCGTAACCGATCCCAACAAATCCTCTAACTGGGAATGGTATTTCATTCCATTGGATGGCAACGAGTATCTGGGTCTATATGGCGACGTGAAGGTTGGAAACGACTATTACACCACGTTCTATGCGACATTCCCCTTTCAGTTGGGCAACAATATGAAGGCCTATGTCGTAAAGAGCATGACACCCAACTATTGCACACTGGAAGAGATCGGCAACAAGGTGCCCCAGCAAACACCTGTCATTATCCGATGCGCTGGCGAAGCACCAGCAGACAACAAGCTGACTCCCCTGACATCAAAAGTTGACCCTGTGGCAAGCAACCGTCTCAGTGCCGAGAAATTCTGCTACCCTGTTCTCACGCCGAGCGGCAAGGAACGCCGGGATAATCCTGCCTGGAATGCTTTGGACTATGACCCGCTGACGATGCGCATCTTAGGCGAGTCAGACGGCAAACTCTGTTTTGTCACTTCCGACGAGCTGATATATGTGCCGGCAAGCATAGCTTACCTGAATGTAACCGACGATGCCGCTGCCGTGATGCCGACAGATGGCAGTACTGGTATTCAGGGCGTGAAGATTCAACCCACAACTACCAGTGCCAAAGGCCGTTATACCCTGCAGGGTGTTCCCCTGCCAGATAATGTAGAGCCAAGAGGCATCTATATCCAAGACGGCAAAAAAGTAATCAAGAAATAATAATAGCTCCCAACACGGGAGCTTTTTTATTGACAGTAACTTTTATGATACTATGAAGATCAAGCATGCGATTGCACTCCAAAAGAAGTGTGAAAAAAAAAAAAAAAAAACTAAATTTCCTTGCGAAAGTTAATTATTTGCTCTATATTTGCAAACATATTAAAAAATTAACAATTAACGCATTATTACAAACTAAAACTAAAAATTTATGATGAAAAAGACTTTTTTTGGCAAATTCCTGGCGATAGCCATGATTTTTGCAGGCTTTTCACTGACTAGCTGTGATGAGAAAGACAATGCCATCATCGACGGCCAGGTGTATGTAAAGCCAGAGGTGGCTACTACCATCTCTGACATCAACAAAATGATTGCCCACATCAGAAAAGATGTTATAGAGGCTGGTGGTGAAGGTGAGACCTTCACAATCAAGATTGATGCGCCGGCTCTTACTACCGCTCTTAGCGAGAACACCATCGGTCTTCCGACTGCAAATGGTACAGACATCATTGTAGAGTTCACTAACCCCATCGCCACCTCCGATGATGCGCCTCTGATCATTCAAAGCATTGGTGTGGCAGATAATGCATGGACAGCACCATCAGACAACGTGGTGGAGATTAACTTCGCCGCCGGCACATCTGACATTGATCTGGGCCTGAACATGCCAAAATCAACAGTTACCTTAAAGGGCGCTACCATCGACGAACTCGTGGCCTTAACAGGATGGGAGACTCTCATCATCGAGAGCGATGTCACAGTAAACTGGCTGCTCAATAAAGGTGGTAAAATTATTGTAAAGGAAGGCGCTGAGGTGCTTGGTGCCTTAGTTGAAGATGGAATAGATATTACTGCAGAAGGAGTTATTCTCTACGACACATTTGAAAATGAAATTCCAGAAGGATTTAATGATATGGAATGGGATGAGAGACTAGAGTCCTTTATTCGTGTAAATAATGTAAAAGTCATAGGAAATGAAGATCACCCTGCTAACATAAATATCCAGGCTTATGGAGAAGAACCCGAAGATATAGCAGAAGTTGATGTAATTATTGAAGATGGAGTAAAAACAACGGTCAATTACAATGGTCCGTATGATTATCCATATCATGCTATTGTCAACATAACAGGTGAAGGCGATAATGCCCAGATTGTGCCAAGTGGTTCAAAACCCAAGACAGGTGAATTGGCAGGGAAAATTTGTGCTTATAGAGATTTAAGTTTCATCAACAAGCTTAGCAATGTAACAGTGGATATAACAACCGTATATGGATATTGGGATGAAAACTTAGAAGAAGGGGTAGACGAAGAAGCAGAAACTGAGTTCGTTCAAGATTTCACTCTGCCCCAAAATAGTGAGAACTGTACCTTCATTGCTCCTTATTATTCTTTCAGAACGAATCAAGACAACAACTCTGCATCATTCAAGGATT